>NZ_JBGCCP010000037.1:0-97048 GCF_041262705.1 Catenulispora sp. MAP12-49
AAGTTGAGATCAGCCTGACGAACCGCCGGATGCGTGGCCCGCATGTCCGGTGGTGTGGGAGGCGGGTCGGGTGACCGACCCGCCTACCCGATTCTGTGCTCCGGTGTGTCCTCAGGACGCGGAGCGGTCCTTCTCCTGAGCCTTCAGGCAGCGCCCGATGGTGTCCGCGGACTCCACGATCAGCCGCCGCAGCGCCGGGACCGGCTGCGCCGAGTCCAGGAACGTCTGCGTGGCGTCCAGCGTGCTCTGCTCGATAACGAACGTCGGGTACAGGCCGGTCGCGATCTGCGTGGCGATCTCGTGGGTGCGGGAGTCCCAGGCACCCTCGACCGACGCGAAATACTTCGCGACGTAGGGCTTGAGCAGTTCCTCGCGCTTGTCCGCCGGCACCGACTGGAAGCCGCCGATCACCGAGGCGACGGTGTGGTTGGCCAGGGTGTCGCCGTCCACGACCGATGCCCACGCCTCGGCCTTGGCCTCGGCGGTCGGGCGCGCGGCGCGGGCCTGGAGGGCGTAGCGCTCGCCGGTGGCGGTCTTGTCCCGCTCCAGCTCGGCTTCGATCTCCGGGACGTCCGCCTTGCCGCCGACGACCAGGGCCATCAGCAGGGTCCAGCGCAGCTCGGTGTCGACGGTGAGGCCCTCCAGGGTCTGCGAGCCGTCCAGCAGCGCGGCCACGTAGGCCAGCTGCTCGTCGGTCAGCGCTGTGCCGGCGAAGGAGCGGACCCAGGCCAGCTGGAAGTCCGAGCCGGGCTCGGCCGCCTTCAGGTGCTCCCAGGAGGCGTCGGCGAGCAGGGCCTGGCCGGTCGGGCGCCACGCCGGGTCGGCGAACAGTTCCACCGAGGACTTGGCCTGGCGCTGCAGCAGCTGCGCCACGCCGATGTCGGACTCGCGGCCGATCCCGCCCAGGACCAGCTTCAGGTAGTCGCGCGCGGCCAGTTCGGCGTTGCGCAGCATGTCCCAGGCAGCGCCCCAGCACAGGGTGCGCGGCAGGGACTCCGCGAAGTCGCCGACATGGTCCACCAGCGTCGCCATCGAGTGCTCATCCAGGCGGATCTTGGCGTAGGTGAGGTCGTCGTCGTTCAGGAGCACCAGCGCGGGCCGGGCCTTGCCGACCAGTTCGGCGACCTCGGTGTGGGCCCCGGTGACATCCAGCTCGACGCGGTCGGTGCGCACCAGGGCGCCCTCGACCATGTTGTACAGGCCGATCGCCAGGCGGTGCGGGCGCAGGGTCGGGAACTGCTCGGAGAAGCCCTCCTGCTCCACGGTGAAGGAGGTGAAGGTGCCCGCGTCGTCGACCTCGTAGACCGGCCGCAGCGTGTTCGGGCCGGCGGTCTCCAGCCAGGACTTCGCCCACTCCTTCAGGTCGCGGCCGGAGGTCTCCTCCAGCGCGCCGAGCAGGTCGGCCAGGGTGGTGTTGCCCCACTCGTGGCGGTTGAAGTAGGAGCGGACGCCCTCGAAGAAGTGGTCGTCGCCGACCCAGGCCACCAGCTGCTTCAGGACCGAGGCGCCCTTGGCGTAGGTGATCCCGTCGAAGTTGACCATCACGTCCTCGAGGTCGCGGATCTCCGCGACGATCGGGTGCGTGCTGGGCAGCTGGTCCTGGCGGTAGCCCCAGGACTTCTCGCCGTTGGCGAAGGTCGTCCAGGCGTCCTTGAAGCGGGTCGAGGCGACCTGCGCGTAGAACGAGGTGAAGGTGGCGAACGACTCGTTCAGCCACAGGTCGTTCCACCACTGCATGGTGACCAGGTCGCCGAACCACATGTGGGCCATCTCATGCAGGATGACCTCGGCGCGCTGCTCGTAGGCGGCGTCGGTGACCTTCGAGCGGAAGATCATCTCCTCGCGGAAGGTGACGCAGCCCGCGTTCTCCATGGCGCCGGCGTTGAACTCCGGCACGAAGAGCTGGTCGTACTTGGCGAACGGGTAGTCGCGGTCGAACTTCTCGGTGAAGAAGTCGAAGCCCTGCCGGGTGATCTCGAAGATCTCCTCCGGGCGCAGGTACTCGGCCAGCGAGGTCCGCACCGCCACCGCCAGCGGGATCTTCTGGCCGCGCTTGGTCGTGTGCTCCGAACGCGCGACGTGATACTTGCCACCCACCAGCGCGGTGATGTACGAGGAGATGCGCGGGGTCGGCTCGAAGGCCCACACGGCCGTGCCGTCGCCCCGGGGCTCGGCGGCCGGGGTGGGGGAGTTGGAGAAGATCTGCCAGGAGTCCGGGCCCTGGACCGTGAAGGCGAAGGTGGCCTTCAGGTCGGGCTGCTCGAACGCGGCGAACACCCGCCGCGAGTCCGGCACCTCGAACTGCGTGTACAGATACGCCTCGCCGTCGACCGGGTCGATCATCCGGTGCAGGCCCTCGCCGGTGTTCATGTAGGCGCAGTCGGCGACGACTCGCAGCTCGTTCTCCGCCTGCAGGTTCGCCAGCGCGATCCGGCTGTCCTTGAAGGCCTCGGCCGGGTCCACCGCCGTCCCGTTCAGCGTGATCTCCCGCACGCCGGGGGCGATCAGGTCGATGAACGTCGAGGCGCCAGGAGTGTTCGCCCGGAACCGCACCGTCGTGGCGGATGTGTAGGTCTTCGCCTCCGGATCGGGGGCGTTCGACCAGTCCAGGCTCACCTCGTAGGACTGGACGTCCAGCAGCGCCGCGCGCTCCTGTGCTTCTTCGCGGGTCAGATTAGTACCGGGCACCCTTGCACGGCTCCTTGTCGCTTCGAGTCGAGTTGTCGCCATCGATCCTTGCACGACCGCCCTCGCGGACGCCTCCGGGATTAGCCGCAGGTCCGATGGTGTTGGCTTCGGACATGAGCTCTCCTACCCCCGAACAGGCCGCCCCCCGCGCCGCGGCCGACTTCTGGTTCGACCCGCTGTGCCCCTGGGCCTGGATGACGTCCCGCTGGATGCTGGAGGTCGAGAAGACCCGTCCGGTGGACGTCCGCTGGCACGTGATGTCGCTGTCGGTGCTCAACGAGCACCGCGAGGACCTGCCGCAGAAGTACCGCGACCTGATGGACGCCGGCTGGGGCCCGGTCCGCGTGGTGATAGCCGCGCAGCAGGAGCACGGCGACGAGTACGTGCTGCCGCTGTACACGGCCCTGGGCACCCGGCACCACCCCGGCGGCCGCGAGTACACCCGCGAGGTGATCGTCGAGGCGCTGGAGGAGGTCGGCCTGCCGGCCTCGCTGGCCGACGCCGCCGACACCGACCGCTACGACGAGGCGCTGCGCAAGTCGCACGCCGAGGGCATCACCCTGGTCGGCCAGGACGTCGGTACCCCGGTCGTCGCGGTGAACGGCGTGGCCTTCTTCGGCCCGGTCGTGACCCCGGCGCCGAAGGGCGAGGACGCGGGCAGGCTGTGGGACGGCTGCCTGCTGGTGGCGTCCACCCCCGGCTTCTTCGAGCTCAAGCGGACCCGGACTCAGGACCCGATCTTCGACTGAGCGGGGCTCTGTATAGCGCTGTGGGCAGGCGGGGACCGCTTATACGGTTCCCGCCCGCTAAGCGGGGAAAGCGTCAGGACTGAGGGACTACCTCAGTGCTAACCTGCTGTCGCGAGAACCGGGATGTGGCGCAGCTTGGTAGCGCGCGTGCTTTGGGGGCACGATGTCGCAGGTTCAAATCCTGTCATCCCGACATGACGCTGAAGGCCCGGTGACCTCACGGTCCCGGGCCTTCGCCGTACGTCGTCCTGTTCCCCTTCACCAGTCACGCGGCCGTGAAACGTCCCGGGCGCGCATTGCCTTGCCCGGACCCAGGCGGTTCGCGGAGGGGGAGCCGCCGTCGTAGAGGGAGCGCTCGCCGCGGTTCTCCGTCTTTCCGTCTCCGCGGCCGCGGGGCCTCGGCTGGCCCGGGGTCGGACCGGGTGTCCGGTCTCGGGCGCTTTGCGTTTCGGGGGGCCTGGCCGGCTTCGCTTCGCTGACGCGGGACTGCGTGGGCGTTTGGGTACGAGCCTGGGCCTGCGACTCTTCTGGCTCTCGGTTCGCCTGACTCGCCTGTGCTCCCTGACTTCCCTGTGCTCCCTGGATCGCCTGTGTTCCCTGAGCAATCTGAGCCGGCTGGTTGCTCTGCGGCCTCTGTGCCGGCGGCTGCGGGACGGCCCGTCGTGCCTCGCTCATGCCCGGAGGCGTCCGCGGCGGCGCGGGCTTGGGTCGCGCCGTGGGCACGATCCGCGTCTCCGGCTGCGGACGTCGGCTGTGGCGCGGGTTCGCGCCGAGGTCCCCGGGCTTGGGGCCGCCCTTGCGGCCGAGGCTCTCAATGGTCATCAGGCTGCCGCCTTCGTCGTGTTCGGGTGTCGGTGGGCACCGGTAGTGTCCTTAGGTATGCCCGAAGGTCACGTGATTCACCGTCTTGCCGGCAAACTCGACTCGGTCTTCACCCCCGAACTCACCTCCGAATCGCCGTTGTCCGAGGTCAGCAGCCCGCAGGGGCGTTTCGAGGCCAGTGCGCGCTTGTTGGAAGATCTCCCATATGCCGGTTCGGAGGCGCACGGGAAGCATTTGTTCATCGGATTCGGCCCTGACCGTTGGGTTCATGTGCACCTGGGTTTGTATGGAAAGTTTCACGTCGCCGAGGAACCGCCCGGCCCGGTGGTGGGTCAGGTGCGGCTGCGGATGGTGGGCAAATCCGGACATGCCGACCTGCGCGGCGCCTCGGCGTGCGACCTGTACGGCCCCGAGGAGCGCTCGGCCCTGCTGCGCCGCCTGGGCCCGGACCCGCTGCGCGCCGACGCCGACCCGGAGCCGGCCTGGCGCAAGATCTCGAACAGCTCGCTGACCGTCGCCGAGCTGCTGATGGAGCAGTCGGTGCTCTCCGGTGTGGGCAACGTCTACCGCGCCGAGGTGCTCTACCGGGCCGGGCTCGACCCGTACCGCAAGGGCCGCGAGCTGACCCGCGAGCAGTGGGACGGGATCTGGGAGGACCTGGTCGTCCTGATGGCCGAGGGCGCGCGCATCGGCCGGATCGACACCGTCTGGCCGCAGCACACGCCGGAGGCGATGGGACGCCCGCCGCGCAAGGACGACCACGGCGGAGAGGTGTACGTGTACCGCCGGAACGGCCAGCCGTGCCTGGTGTGCCAGACCCCGGTCGCGACGGCGGGGGTGCGGGACCGGAACCTGTTCTGGTGCCCGACCTGCCAGAAGGCCGCCGCCTGAGTCAGCGACCGAACGTTCGAACCCTGCGATCCGCTGCGCACCGTGGTCGCGTGGTGATCGCAGGGTGACGAAGAGGCCGTACTCCCGATATGGTTCGCGCATGACCGCGGACTCGGGGAACGGGCGGTCCGGCAGGCGCAGCGCCACCGGGCGACGCCGGCGATTCGTCGGCGGCCGTCTCCTCGACAGCGGGATCGGCCGCTGGCTCACCGACAGCGCCATGGCCTCGGATCTCTATCTGCTGCCGGCGCTGGGGATGGTGGCCGTCGGCTTCGGCATGCTCACCGTGGCCTTCCCCGAGGCCTGGACCCCGGCGATGCTGGCCCTGCCGGTCCTGGCCGGCGGCCTGCTGATGAAGCTGCGCGGCCAACTCCTCCTGCTGGTGATCTGCATCGCGGTCCTGGCCGGCGTGTCCTGGCACCGCGAGCGCGCCGGCGTGGCCTTCGGCTCGGCCCTGGCCGTCTTCGCCACCGCGGCCCTGGTGATACTGACCTCCCGCTCCCGCCTGCGCCTGGGCGTCCAGGGCACCCGCGGCGAGGCGATGCTCCTGGACCTGCGCGAACGCCTGCGCGCCCAGGGCCTGGTCCCCCGCCTGCCCGCCGACTGGCACGTCGACATGTCCATCCGCTCCGCCGGCGGCCAGTCCTTCGCCGGCGACTTCCTCATCGCGGCCCTGTCCCACCCGGCCTTCCCGGCCCAGCGCCGCCCCCAGCCCGTGACCAACCCCGTCGGCACGAGCAGCGTCCCGGGCGTTCCCCCGGCCACGATGCAGGCCGCACCCCCGACCGCCCCATCACCGGCCCCGGCCCCCGCCGACCAGGACCACCCCGGCGCCCACGGCATCGGCACCGGTGCCGGCATCGCCGCCGACGCCGACGAACCGCACACCCGCGGCCAGACCCTGGAACTGAGCCTGGTCGACGTCAGCGGCAAAGGCCTGGCAGCGGGCACCCGCGCACTCCTGCTGTCGGGAGCCTTCGGCGGCCTCCTGGGCACCGTCCCCTCCCGAGACTTCCTCACCTCGGCGAACAAGTACCTCCTGCGCCAGGACTGGGACGAAGGCTTCGCCACAGCGGTCCACCTGGTCGTCGAACTGGAAACCGGCCACTACCGCTTCCACAGCGCGGGCCACCCACCCATCGCCCGCCTCACAGCCAAAACCGGCCGCTGGTCCACCGAGGAAGCCGAAGGCCCCCTCCTGGGCATCCTCGACGACGCCGAATTCCCCGCCACCGAAGGCTGCCTCGACCGAGGCGACGCCCTCCTGCTGTTCACCGACGGCCTCGTAGAACGCCCCGGCCGCGACCTGGACGAAGGCCTGGACCGCCTCCTGGGCGCCGCCGAAACCCGCCTCACCACCGGCTTCACCGGCGGCGCCGACCGCCTGATCAACGAAGTGGCCCCGAACGTGAAGGACGACCGCGCACTCGTGGTCGTCTGGCGCACATGACCGCCGGACGCGCCCGCCAGAACCGGGGTGAGAACGAGGCACGGAGTGTGCCAAGATAGACCCACGCGCGGCTCTCCGGGGCCACGGGTGCGGATGTAGCTCAATGGTAGAGTCTCTGCCTTCCAAGCAGATTGTGCCGGTTCGATCCCGGTCATCCGCTCGTCTTTGACCTGTGAAAGAGGGTCGCCCGATCTCGGGCGGCCCTCTTTCAGTCTCAAGTAACCAGTCAGCCTGCGTGGTCGGCTGTTACGCCTCCACGCTTGTACACCCGAAGGGACGATAAGGCCTGCGCGGCATCTGTGGCCGGAGGTCAGGTGCCCCTTTACGTTCTGTTTGTCAGCTTCATCCACCGATTCGGTCCGTGATGAAGCGGCGTGCGACCGGCGTCAGTCCGGCGTCGGCGTACTGACAGCGAAGGGAATCCCCCATGCACCCGATCCCCATGCAGCCTGGCGTCTACCAGATCCACTCCCACCTGCCCGGGCCCGGCCTGGTGATGACGGCTACGGAGCACGCCATCATGCACGGCGCGCCCGTCATCGTCGAGCCCCGCCTCCTGCCCCCCTTCGAGCAGCAGTGGGCGATCGAGCCGGCCCAGCCCATCCCCGGGTCGCCGTATGTGATGCACCTCGCCCTTCATGAGCTGGCAGGCATCGTCACCGCTGAAGAGAAGATCTACGTCAACAACGTTCCGCGCCCGGAGTGGTCCAAGCTCATGTTCGAGCCGGTGATCGGCGGGGTCCGGATCGTGGCGGAGAGTGGTCTCGTTCTGGCTGTGCAGCACCGCGGGCAGCAGATCAACCTTGTGAAGCCGGAGACCCCGGACTACAGCGATGTCTGGACCCTGGAATTCATCCGCCCCCTCGAAGAGGACTAACGCGGACGGCTACGTTGGGCGCCCTGGATCAGCGAATCCAGGGCGCCCGCATCGTGATGGTCGCCGTCGATGAGCCCCATGCCGTTCAGCATGCGCGCGTCTGCTTCGTGTGCGCCAACGTGAAAGGGCCGCCCGAACTCGCCGGGCGGCCCTTCTTCATCTCAGCTTCGTGCGACCTGTGTGCCTCAGCCGGCGGTGGTGGGGAGGGGCGGGAGTTCGCCGCTCTTCTCGTAGTCGCTCATCATCTCGATGCGGCGGATGTGGCGCTCTTCGTTGGTGAAGGCGGTGGTGATGAAGACCTCGACGAAGTGGGTGGCCTCGTCCTCGGTGTGCATGCGGGCGCCGATGCTGATGACGTTGGCGTTGTTGTGCTCGCGGCCCAGGCGGGCTGTCTCCTCGCTCCAGGCGAGGGCGGCGCGGATGCCGGCGATCTTGTTGGCGGCGATGGCTTCGCCGTTGCCGGAGCCGCCGATGACGATGCCGAGGCTGTCGGGGTCGGCGGCGGTCTTGCTCGCGGCCAGCATCACGTACGGGGGGTAGTCGTCCTGGGCGTCGAAGGTGTGGGGGCCGCAGTCGACGGCTTCGTGCCCGGCGGCGGTCAGCCAGGTGACGATGTGGTTCTTCAGGTCGTAGCCGGCGTGGTCGCTGCCGAGGTAGATGCGCATATGGAGGATTATCCCATCCGGGGCCGGCGGGGCAGACCGGGCCACCCGTTCGGCCGATTGCGGTCCGTGGTGCGGTGGTGCACTGTTGTTCTGTAGTCAACCATGATCCTGGAGTGATCAGAGTGGAGTAGCAGCCGAGCCGATTCCTGACGAGGGGGGGGCAGCCATGGAGCGATTCTCGAGATTCGTGCTCGCGAAGCGGCGGGGTATCGCCGCCTTGTGGTTGGTGCTGTTGCTCGGTGGCGGGTGGGCTTCGTCGGTCTTGTCCAACCACCTGAACCAGAGCTTCACCATCGCCGGGACGCCGAGTGCGGCGGCCAGCGACGCCCTGGTCGCGCAGTACCACGTCGGCGGCGGGCTCGATCCGCTCGTTCCGGTCTTCGTGCTGCCGCCGGGTGTCACGCCGGAGCAGGCCCGCTCGACGCTGGAGCCCGCGCTGGCCGCGGTGCCCGGGCAGGTCGTCGACTACTACAGCAGCGGGGACCGCGCCTTCCTCGGGGCCGACGGGCGGACCATGTTCGCGCTCGTCTTCACCCCCGCCACCGGCGACCAGGTGCATGACGCCAGGAACCAGACCGACGCCGCCCGCGCGCTGCCGCACCGGCTCGCCGCCGCGGCTCCGCCGGGGACCCAGGTGTACGTCACCGGCATCACCCCGCTGTCGTCCAACGGCAACGGCGGGGGCAACGGGGTGCTGGCCGAGGCGTTGCTCGGCGCGGCCGGCGCGCTCATCGTGCTGGCCTTCGTGTTCGGGTCCTTCCTCGCCGTGCTGCCGCTGGTGATCGCCGCGGTCTCGATCCTGTCCAGCTACCTCGTGGTGCTGATCCTGTCCGAGTTCATGAAGGTCCAGGCCGTGGTGCAGTACATGGTCGGGCTGATCGGGCTCGGCGTGGCCATCGACTACTCGCTCCTGCTGGTCACACGCTGGCGCGAGGAGGTGGCGCACGGCGCCGACAACGAGGCCGCCGTGCACCGGGCGATGGCCACGGCCGGGCGTGCCGTGCTGGTCAGCGGGCTGACCGTGGCGCTGGGCCTGCTCTCGCTGATCGTGGTGCCGATCCAGTTCATGCGCTCCATCGGCATCGGCGGGATGCTGATCCCGGTGGTCAGCGTCGCGGTGACGCTGACCCTGCTGCCCATCGCGCTCACCGGCTTCGGCCGCCGCCTGGACTGGCCGCGCCTGCGGCACGAGGACAAGCCCAGCCGGGCCTGGACCGCCTGGGCGCGCTGGGTGGTCCGCCGGCGGTGGCTGGCCGCCGGGCTGGCGCTGCTCGTGCTGGTCCCGCTGGCCGTCGTCGCGCTCGGCATCCATGAGGGCGACCCGACCACCGACTCCCTGGCCAAGTCCGGGCAGGCGCGGCAGGGCTTGGTGGCCCTGCGCGCCGCCGACATCCCCAGCGGCGTGCTCAATCCCTACGTTGTCCTGACCCCGCCGAACACCCGGCCCACGACCCTGATGCCCGGCAACGGCCTCTACGCGGTGGTCCCGGTGACCACGCCGCCGCCGGGGACGGAGAAGACCCCGACCACGCGCTGGCCGCTCACCGTCGTCCTGCCGAGCGACGAATCCGCCACCCGCCAGGGCCAGCATGTCGCCAAGCTCACCCGCACCACCCTGGACCACGCCGTCCCGGGCACCCTTGTGGTCTCCAGCGCGCTGGCCAACATCGACAACATCCACAAGATGTACGGCCAGTTCCCGATCCTGCTCGCGGTGTTGGCCGTCCTCACCTTCCTGGTGCTGGCCCGCACCTTCCGCTCCCTGCTGCTGCCGGCCAAGGCGGTCCTGGCGAACCTGCTCTCGGTCGCCGCGGCCTACGGCGGCATGGTCCTGATCTGGCAGAACGGCCACGGCTCGGAGGCCATCTGGGGCATCCCGGCGACCGGCGGCATCCCGTTCTGGATCCCGATGATCGTCTTCGCGTTCCTCTACGGGCTGTCGATGGACTACGAGGTCTTCATCCTGTCCCGCATGCGCGAGGAGCACGACGCCGGCGCCAGTACCAACGACGCCGTGATCGTGGGCCTGGGCCGCACCGGCCGGCTGGTCACCAGCGCCGCGCTGATCCTCTTCCTGGCCTTCGCCGCGCTGGCCAGCGCCCCGTCGACCTTCCTGAAGATCTTCGCCACCGGCCTGGGCATCGGTATCCTGCTGGACGCCACCGTGGTGCGCGCGCTGCTCGTGCCCGCGCTGGTGTCCTTGTTCGGGCACTGGAACTGGGTGCTGCCGCGGTGGGCGGCGCGGATCCTGCGCGTCAGGCCGTCGCCGTGAAGCGGCCACGGCCGGTGCCGCCGGTGCGGCCCGTGAGCAACGACACGGCCGCCACCTCCCGGTCCGTCCTTGTGCCGCCCTGATCGTGGCGCTAGCGTCCGCAGAAATTCGCACTGCTAGTTAACCGGGACGGCCCAATGAGCGTGCTCAGCTTCACCGACCAGTACATCGGCGGCAAATGGATCCCCTCGGCGTCCGCCGAGACCGTGGACGTGCTGAACCCGGCCACCGAAGAGGTCATCGCCGTGATCCCCGCCGGCGGGGCCGCCGACGTGGACGCCGCCGTGGCCGCGGCGCGCTCGGCCGCGCGCGCCTGGGGCGCCAGCCACAAGGACTACCGGCTGGAGTTCCTCGGGCATCTGGTCGCCAAGCTGGCCGAGGCGCAGCCGGAGATCGTCCAGACCGTCGTGGCCGAGCTCGGCTGCCCGGTCGGTTTCGCCACCGCCGTGCAGGCCGCGCTGCCGCTGGGGGTGGCCGAGAGCTACCTGCGCATCCTGGCCGACTACGAGTTCGAAGAGCAGGTCGGCAACTCGACCGTCTACCACGAGCCGGCCGGCGTGGTCGGCGCCATCACGCCCTGGAACTACCCGCTGCACCAGGTCGTCGCCAAGGTGATGCCGGCGCTGGCGGCCGGCTGCACCGTGGTGCTCAAGCCCGCCGAGGACACGCCGTTGACCGCGCGCCTGTTCGCCCGGCTGGTCGACGAGGCCGGCTTCCCGCCGGGCGTGTTCAACCTGGTCACCGGGACCGGCGCGGAGGCCGGGGCGGCGCTGGCCGCGCACCCGGACGTCGACATGGTCTCCTTCACCGGCTCCACCGTCGTCGGCCGGCAGGTCGCCGAGCAGGCCGGCCGCGGCGTGAAGCGGGTGGCGCTGGAACTCGGCGGCAAGTCGGCGTGTGTCGTGCTGCCCGGCGCGGACCTGGCGAAGGCCGTCAACGTCGCGGTCGCCAACGTCTTCAACAACTCCGGCCAGACCTGCTCGGCCTGGACCCGGCTCCTGGTCCCCGAGGACCACTACAGCGAGGCGGTGGCCATCGCCGCCGAGGCCGCCGCCAAGTTCGTGCCCGGCGACCCGACCAGCCCCGAGACCCGGGTCGGCCCGCTGGTCAACGCCAAGCAGCGGGAGCGGGTGCGCGGCTACCTGAACGACGCCGTCGGCGAGGGCGCCCGGGTCGTGGTCGGCGGCGCGCAGGCCCCGGACGACCTGCCCACCGGCTTCTACGTCCGCCCGACGGTCCTGGCCGACGTCACCACCGACATGGCCGTGGCCCGCGAGGAGATCTTCGGCCCGGTCATCTCCGTGATGTCCTTCCACGACGCCGAAGACGCCCTGCGCATCGCCAACGCCACCGAGTACGGTCTGGCCGGCGCGGTGTGGGCGGCCGACGACAACGAGGCCGCCGCCTTCGCCCGCCGCATGGACACCGGCCAGGTCGACATCAACGGCGGCCGGTTCAACCTCGCGGCGCCCTTCGGCGGCTACAAGGGCTCCGGCGTCGGCCGCGAGCTGGGCCGCTTCGGTCTGGAGGAGTATCTGCAGACGAAGTCGCTCCAGTTCCGGGTGAGCTGATTCCGAGTGAGCTGATTCGGGGTGAGCTGATTCCGGGTGAGCTGAGACGGGAGCAGCCGCAGATCTCGCCGCGGCTTTTCGCCGCGGATCAGAGGAGTCCGAGGAACCCCGGATCCCCGGCGCCGATCTGCTTGGCGAAGTCTGCGGCTATCCCCAGGACCCCGGCCATCGGCACCGTCCGCCGACTGGTCGTCGAGACGTCCTTGGCCTCCTTGGACCACAGGAACGGGAACACGCTGATGCCCTGCGCGGGTCCGGCCCCGGCCGTCTCCTCGCGCCATCCCTCCCAGCGCAGGGCGCTGTAGAACACTTCCAGCCGCTCGGACAGCAGCCACGCGAGCCAGGCCGAGTGCCCGATCCCCAGGCCCTCCCACTGCAGTGTGTCCGGCGCGAAGTAGACGATCTCTCCCGGCTGCCCGGGACGCCCCGCGCCGGCCGGGTCCATGCCGTTCAGCGCGAACACCCCGCCGAGCACGTCGTGCGCCACGACCAGCCCGGCCCCCGCCTGCCACGCCGGTTCGAAGGCCTCGGGGAACCCGTTCACCCGGGCCAGGCTCGGCAGGCTCCCGTCCCGCCCCGAGCCGCCGCCGTACACCCGCACCCAGCCGTCGTCGACCAGCAGGCCGCCGCAGTTGAGGGTCAGGCCGCCGAGCATGGACCGCGCCGTCACCTGGAGTTGCAGCAGCCCGCGCGTGCTCTCCCGGGGGTCGGGGGCGAAGACGGTCAGGGGTACCGGGGAGGCCGCGAACAACGCCTGGAGCTCCGGCCACGCCGGATCCTGCACCTCGATCAGCTCGGTGAGTTCTCGCATCCGCCCGATCATGGCAGATCCGTCCGGCGTTGCCGACCCCCGGCGCGGCCCCGGGACGGTTCGGAGATCGTTCACCTGGCGGGCCATCGAGAGGTCTAGACCACTGGCTGGCGTGGGGTGAGTCAAAGCACGGATTCAGTAAGTCAAAGCACAGCCGCACAGGGGGAACGTCGGCCATGGCGCCGAGCGCGACACTGATCTCTCGAACCACATCTCCATCGACTTCTCATCTTCCCCAACCGCCCGACGACGACGAGCTGTACTGGTACTTCGGTCCGCAGCGGCGGTGGGTGCTCCTCTTCTCGTCATTCTCTTTCGTTTTCACGGCGATCACGCTGTTTCTGTTCTCGGTGCGCACACCCGCGCTGTGGGTGTTTCTCGCGGTGCTCGTCCTGAACCTCGTCGCACTCGGGTTCTCAGTAGCGGATGGACAGAGGCAACGGCGGCTGACCCGCGCCGGGCACGAGGTCCTGGTGCGCGCGTGGAGTCCCGCGCACGCGCCGAGCGTCGATCTGTTCCTCCCGACCTGCGGCGAACCGCTGGACGTGCTCGCGAACGCGTACTCCCACGTCGCCCGCATGCGATGGCGCGGCGAGCTGACGGTCTACGTCCTGGACGACGCCGCCGGCCCCGACGTGGCGGCATTGGCCGCCGAGTTCGGGTTCCGGTACGTGGTGCGACCGGACCGCGGCCACCTGAAGAAGGCCGGCAACCTGAACCACGCGCTGACGATCGCGACCAGCGACGTGGTCGCGATCCTGGACGCCGACTTCTGCCCACGACCCGACTTCCTGGACCACCTGGTCCCGTACTTGGCCGACCCGGCCGTCGGGATCGTCCAGAGCCCGCAGTTCTTCGACACCGACGAGTCGATGTCGTGGCTCCAGCATGCGGCCGGTGCGGCGCAGATTCCCACGCCGGGCAATGGTTCTCGGCGATCAGCCGCATCGCTGCGGACCGGCACATGGCCGTCGAAGAACGCGTCAAACAAGGCTGCCCCTTCGCCGATCTCACGGTCAGCAGTCCCGTCCTCGGGCGCGACTATCGCGAGTGCTACACCTGGCGCGACTCGGTCCTGGACCAGCTCGGCAAGGAGTCGCGGCCGGCCCTGATCGTCGTCTCCGAGCTGGACTGGTACGCCTCACCGGCGGAGACGAAAGCCGCGTGGAACCGTCCGCTGAGCGCGCTGGCCGAGCTCGGCGTCCCGATCGCCGCCATCCATGACACCCCGAAGCCCGACACCGACATCCCGGTCTGCGTCTCCGGTTCGCAACACGACTGGAACGACTGTGCCTTCACGAGAAGCAGCGCGCTGACCACCGATCCACTCACCGCGGATCCCCGCGTCACACCGATCGACTTCAGCTCCCTGCTGTGCCCCGACACCGAGTGCCCGGCGGTCCTCGACGGTGTCCTTCCGTATCGCGACGACTCCCATCTCACCGATGCCGCCGCCTACCTCCTGGCCGAACGTCTTGCCGCCCAACTGCCCTTCGCCGGCCCATGGCACACGGTGTTCGCCGCCGACTTCCATGGCCCGGCCGGGTCCTCGCCGCCGTTCCGCGACTGGCTCATCGACACCGGCCACTGCTATCCGGGCTGTCCGGCGCCGGACTGGGGTACCGGCGAGGTCGAGACCATGAGCGCCGATCCGGCCAACGTCCAGCTCGACGGCCATGGCGCCCTCCGCCTCACCCCGCTGCGCGCCGCCGACGGCACCTGGACCTCCGGCCGCGTCGAGACCCGCCGGTCCGACTTCGCCGCTCCACCCGGCGGCGAGCTCCGGATCAGCGCCAGGCTCACGCTTCCCGACGTCACCGCCGCCGACGGCGCCGGCTACTGGCCCGCGTTCTGGGCGCTGGGCAGCGGGGTCCGCGACGGCAGCGCGCCCTGGCCGTCCGGCGGCGAGATCGACGTCCTCGAAGGGCTGGACGGCCACCCTTCCACCTGGTCCACCCTCCATTGCGGCGCTGCCTGCCACGAGCCGGCCGGCCTCACCTCGGGGGAGCACCCCTGCCCCGCCTGCACCTCCGGCGAGCACGGGTACACCGCCGACATCGACCGCTCCCGCAGCCCCGAGCAGATCCGCTGGTCGGTGGACGGCACCGAGGTCTTCCATCTCGACGCCACCGCGGTCGATCCCGCGACCTGGGACGCCGCCGTCCATCACGGCTTCTTTGCGATCTTCGACCTCGCGCTCGGCGGCACGTTCCCCGGCTCGGTCGGCGGCCCGTCGGCGGCGCGTCCCGGCTCCGCCACCGTCGCCGGCCGTCCGATGACCGTGGTCTCCGTTCAGATCTCGATTCGGGAGCAGATCTCGGCCCGGGACCAGATCTCGACCCGGGAGGGATGACCGCTACCATCTCGGCCACGGGGAGTCGATGTCGGAAACCTGGGAGGGGCTGCGCATGGCCGAGAAGTGGGCCGCCATGTCGAAGGGCACGCGGATACTGCTGGCCGCCGCCCTTCTGTATGTCGTGGAGTCCATTCTCATAGTGGCGACCGACGCCGACGCCAACAACGGCTATGCCAGCGTCCTGATCGGCGCGGTCACCTCGACCTTCGGCGCGTTCCTGGCAGCCGCCGCGCTGCGCACCGACTACCTCGCCGCGCTGCGGCTGCGCTGGCGGCTGCGCTCGGGCGCCGAGCGCGCCACCGCGACCGTGGCCGCCGTGGTCTCCTTCTCCAACAGCGACTTCACATACCCGGTCTTCGAGTACGCGACCCCCGACGGCGCCACCCATCGGCACGCCGACGCCTCCAGCCGCACGCTGGAGGTCGGGGCGACCGCCGAGGTGCGCTACCTCCCGGGCGAGGCCGACTTCGCGGCCGGGCCGATGGGCCGGTTCAACGTCGTGGTGTTCGCGGTCCTGGCCATGTTGGGCGCGGTGTTGCTGGTGATGATGCCGTTGATGACGGTGCAAGCGTTGTTCAGTTGACCAGCCGAACCAGCTGAACCGGCAGAAACACCGAGGACATCTGTCCGGGCCACACTCGTGCCGTGAGCGCAGCGATCATCACCGTCACCGAAGTCCCGTGGAACGATCCGCAAGGGGCCGCTCTGCGTGACGCGCAGCGCGCCGAGATCGACGCCATGTACGGCCCGGGCAGCGAGCCCGGCGTCGCGCCGTCGGCGTCCGACATCGCCGTCTTCCTGATCGCGCACGTCGCGGGCCTGCCCGCGGGCTGCGGGGCGCTGCGTCCGCTGGAGCCCGGCGCGGCCGAGATCAAACGCATGTATGTGGTGCCGGACCAGCGCGGGCAGGGCGTCTCCGTCGCGGTCCTGGCGGCTTTGGAACAGGCGGCGGTGGCACGCGGATGGCGCACGCTCCGGTTGGAGACCGGGCCCGAGCAGGTCGCCGCGATCCGCTTCTACGAGCGCTCCGGCTACGTACCGATCCCGGGTTTCGGCGCGTATGCCGATGAGCCGACGTCCCACTGCTTCCAACGAGAGCTGTAGCGAGTTCGGGGACCGTTTCCTTCAGGGGCGGCACTCCGGGTTACGATGGGGCTTCGTACCCCGTCCACGCGCGACGTCGCGCCATGACTCGAGGCTGCCGGCCGGCAGCGCCGCAAGGAGAGCAGCAGTGAAGAGCGCTGTCGAGACCCTGGACCCGACTCGGGTCCGGCTCACCGTTGAGGTCCCGTTCGAGGAGCTCAAGCCAAGCCTCGACGCGGCCTACAAGAAGATCGCCGAGCAGGTCTCGATCCCGGGCTTCCGCAAGGGCAAGGTCCCGGCCGCGGTCATCGACCAGCGCTTCGGCCGTGGCGCCGCGCTGGAGGAGGCCATCAACTCCTCCCTGCCCCAGTTCTACGGCCAGGCGGTCGAGGAGAACAAGATCGAGGTCGTCGGCCAGCCCGACGTGGACCTGAAGGAGCTCGAGCCGGGCCAGGACCTGAAGTTCACCGCCGAGGTGGACGTCCGCCCCGAGTTCGAGGTGCCGGCCTACGACGACATCGAGGTCGAGGTCGAGGACGCGGCCATCTCCGACGAGGCCGTGAGCGAGCGCATCGAGGAGATCCGCAAGCGCTTCGGCTCCCTGAAGGAGGTCGAGCGCGAGGTGGCCGACGGCGACTTCGTCACGCTGGACCTGGCCGCCTCGATCGACGGCGAGGTGCTGGAGGACGGCACCGCCAAGGGCATGAGCTACGAGGTCGGCTCCACCCAGCTGATCGAGGGCACCGACGAGGCGATCATCGGCAAGAAGGCCGGCGAGACCGCCACGTTCGCCTCCAAGCTGCTCGGCGGCTCGCACGCGGGCGAGGAGGCGACCATCGAGGTCACCGTCACCGCGGTCAAGGAGCGCGAGCTGCCGGAGCTGGACGACGAGTTCGCCCAGCTGGCCAGCGAGTTCGACACCATGGAGGAGTTCCGCACCAACGTCCGCGAGACGCTGGAGCGCTCCGAGCAGTTCGAGCAAGTCGCCTCGGCCCGGGACAAGGTCCTGGAGGTCCTGCTGGAGCGCGTGGACATCCCGCTGCCCAAGTCCGTCGTGGAGGCCGAGCTGGCCTGGCGCAACGAGGCCCTGGACCGGCAGATCGCGATGGGCGGCATGACCCGCGAGGGCTTCTTCAAGCTGCAGGAGAAGACCGAGGAGGAGTACGACGCCGAGCTCGCCGACGAGGTGCGCGACGGGGTCAAGGCCCAGTTCATCCTGGACAAGCTGGCCAACGCCGAGGAGATCTCGGTGAACGAGGGCGAGCTGACCAACCACCTCATCCAGCGCGCGTCCCAGGCCGGCATGCGCCCGGACGAGTTCGCGCAGCAGATCTCCTCGGCCGGGCAGATCCCGGCCCTGGTCGGCGAGGTGCGCCGGGGCAAGGCGCTGAACCTGGTCCTGGAGGCCGCCACGGTCAAGGACGCCTCCGGCAACGAGATCGACGTCAAGAAGGTCAACGCCCCCGACGTCGAGGACACCGACGGCGAGAACCCGGACAGCCACGGCCGCGCGCCCGAGGACGAGCACTACGGCCACAAGCACGACTGATCGAACACGCGGTCATACGAAAGCCCCGTCTCCACGTGGAGGCGGGGCTTTCGCGTATGCCGTCAGCGAACAAACGCCGGGGCGCCGACGTGGCGAGGGAGTGGAGCGTTAGGGTCGTCCTAGGACCGGCGGCGATCACACCTCTGACAGGGTTCGCCGGTGCCGGCCCGCGCATTTCCGCTTCCGACGAACCAGGCAGGGTGAACCTATGACGACGCCGCTGACCCCGATGGCCCGTGCGGGCGTTGACAGCCCGCTCGGCCTGAGCGACCAGGTCTACAACCGGCTGCTGCGCAACCGGATCATCTTCCTGGGCACCCAGGTCGACGACGACATCGCCAACTCGCTCTGCGCCCAGCTGCTGCTGCTCACGGCCGAGGACAGCGAGAAGGAGATCTACTTCTACATCAACAGCCCCGGCGGCTCGGTCTCCGCGGGCCTGGCGATCTACGACACGATGATGTACATCCCCAACGACATCGTGACCGTGGGCATGGGCATGGCGGCCTCGATGGGCCAGTTCCTGCTCACCGCCGGCACCCCCGGCAAGCGCTTCGCGCTGCCGAACACCGAGATCCTGCTGCACCAGGGCTCCGCGGGCATCGGCGGCTCCGCGGCGGACATCCGGATCCAGGCCGAGCGCCTGCTGCGCAGCAAGAAGCGGATGGCCGAGCTGACCGCGCAGCACACCGGGCAGACGCTGGACAAGATCGAGCTGGACTCCGACCGGGACACCTGGTTCAGCGCCGAGGAGGCCAAGGAGTACGGCCTCATCGACGACATCATGACGCACGCCAACGACGTCCCCGGCGCCGGCGGCACCGCCCAGGCCTGAGGGCCTCCCAGCGCCCCGCCCGACCCCTACCTGGCCGCTTCATCCCCGGAGGACTCCCTTCCATGAACGACATGCTCTACCGCGGGCCCGAGCACGACGCCCGCTACATCGTCCCCAAGTTCAGCGAGCGCACCAGCTACGGCTTCCGCGAGTGGGACCCGTACTCGAAGCTGTTCGACGAGCGGATCATCTTCCTCGGCGTGCAGATCGACGACGCCTCGGCCAACGACGTGATGGCCCAGCTGATCACCCTCGAGTCGATGGACCCGGACCGGGACATCTCGATCTACATCAACAGCCCCGGCGGCTCCTTCACCGCGCTCACCGCCATCTACGACACGATGCAGTGGGTCAAGCCGGACATCCAGACGGTCTGCATGGGCCAGGCCGCCTCCGCGGCCGCCGTGCTGCTGGCGGCCGGCACCCCGGGCAAGCGCCTGGCGCTGCCCAACGCCCGGATCCTGATCCACCAGCCCTGGAGCGAGGGCGGCCGCGGCGACCTGTCCGACCTGGAGATCCAGGCCAACGAGATCCTGCGGATGCGCACCGTCATGGAGCAGATGCTGGCCAAGCACAGCGGCCGCGACGCCGAGCAGGTGCACAAGGACATCGACCGCGACAAGATCCTGTCGGCCGAGGAGGCCAAGGACTACGGGATCATCGACCAGGTCCTGACCTCCCGCACCGACTCGCTGAACATCCGATGACCGGTTGCGGACACTGATATATCGGCGGGGAGACCCGCCATGGGCCGTGGCATCGGATTATCATTCGATGTCACGGCCGATGCGCTCGCGATTGCCGAGCGCTGACGCCTCGCCGGGGGTATGAGCGGTACCGTCTTGGGGGACAGACTACGAAGCGCCTCCTAGGCGCCAGTAGTGGGTCCAGCACCGGGATCTTCACAAAGGAGAAGCTCCACCGTGGCACGCATCGACAACGCCGACCTGCTGAAGTGCTCTTTCTGCGGCAAGAGCCAGAAGCAGGTCAAGAAGCTCATCGCGGGCCCCGGCGTGTACATCTGCGACGAGTGCATCGATCTGTGCAACGAGATCATCGAGGAGGAGCCCGGCGAGCCGGCCGCGGCCCGGGGCCTGGCCGAGCTGCCCAAGCCCAAGGAGATCTACGACTTCCTCGACGAGTACGTCATCGGCCAGGAGAACGCCAAGAAGAGCCTGTCGGTGGCGGTGTACAACCACTACAAGCGGGTGCAGGCCGGGGACTACCAGCGCGAGCGCGGCGGGCGCCGGGCCGAGCACATCGAGCTGGCCAAGTCCAACATCCTCATGCTGGGCCCCACCGGCTGCGGCAAGACCTACCTGGCGCAGACCCTGGCCCGGATGCTGAACGTCCCGTTCGCCATCGCCGACGCCACGGCGCTGACCGAGGCCGGGTACGTCGGCGAGGACGTCGAGAACATCCTGCTCAAGCTGATCCAGGCGGCCGACTACGACATCAAGAAGGCCGAGTCCGGGATCATCTACATCGACGAGATCGACAAGATCGCCCGCAAGGCCGAGAATCCGTCGATCACCCGGGACGTCTCCGGCGAGGGCGTGCAGCAGGCGCTGCTGAAGATCCTGGAGGGCACGGTCTCCTCGGTGCCGCCGCAGGGCGGGCGCAAGCACCCGCACCAGGAGTTCCTGCAGATCGACACCACCAACGTGCTGTTCATCGTGGCCGGCGCCTTCGAGGGCCTGGACAAGATCGTGGACGCCCGGGTGAACAAGCGCGGGATGGGCTTCACCGCCCAGCTGCGCTCCCGCTACGACGTGGACACCACCGACGTCTTCGCCGACGTGCTGCCCGAGGACCTGCTCAAGTACGGCATGATCCCGGAGTTCGTGGGCCGGCTGCCCGTGGTCACCTCGGTGCACAAGCTGGACCGCGCGGCCCTGGTCCGCATCCTGGTCGAGCCGCGCAACGCGCTGATCAAGCAGTACCAGCGCCTGATGGAGCTCGACGGCGTGGAGCTGGTCTTCGAGGACGACGCCGTGGAGGCCATCGCCGACCAGGCGATCCTGCGCGGCACCGGCGCCCGCGGACTGCGCGCGATCATGGAGGAGGTGCTGATGTCGGTGATGTACGAGGTCCCCAGCCACTCCGACGTCGGCACCGTGGTCATCACCGGCGAGGTGGTGCGCGAGCACGTGCTGCCCACGCTGGTGCCGCGGGACCAGCAGTTCCGGCGGACCGGAACTCAGCAGAACCTCAACGAGCGCCGGGAGCGCTCGGCTTAAGGTTCCTCAACAGACAAACAAGGCGGCGGTTCGCTTCGGCGGGCCGCCGCTTCGCTCTTTCGAGTGCTACCTCGGTGGTACCATGGGTCGTACCGGGGTAGCATTGACTCATGGTGACGAAACTCAGCATTTCCCTCCCCGATGACGATGTGGCGTTCCTGGACGAGTTGGACGCCGGTTCTCGGTCGGCGGCCATACACGCCGCCATCGAAGTGGCTCGCTCCATGAGCCTGGTCGACGACTACACCGCCGCGTACGACGAATGGGTCGAGTCCGGCGACGCCGAACTGTGGGAGGCCGTGGTCGGCGACGGGATCACAGATGATGAGTAGTCCGGTGCCGGCTATGCGCCGAGGCGACGTGTTCTGGGTTGATCTGAACCCGGCCCGGGGCAGCGAGGCCAACAAGATCCGCCCAGCGATCATCGTCTCCAACAATGGAGCGAATTCTGCGGCGCACCAGAACGGCCGAGGGGTGATCACGGTGGTGCCCGTCAGCTCGAAGATCACGCGCGTCTACCCGTTCCAGGTGCTCATCGAAGCCGTCGACCATCCGGGGCTGCAAAGAGATTCCAAAGCCCTGGTCGAACAGATCCGTAATGTAGACGTCTCCCGGATCGGTCGACGGATCACGGCCCTGAGCCCGATCACGATAAAGAAGCTGGAGGCCGCGATGCGCATGCATCTCATGCTGTAGCCGATACTCGGCAGAAACGCCTCGGGGGCACCACTAAGCTTGTCTGCGTGAATGAAACCACCAACCCAGCCGCCCAGGGCGCTGCCGACAGCGCCGCCACCACACTGCCGACCGCTTACGCGCCGGTAGAGGTAGAGGGCGAGCTGTACGAGCGGTGGGTAAAGAACGGCTACTTCACCGCCGACGCGGCCTCCGACAAGGAGCCGTTCACCATCGTCATCCCGCCGCCGAACGTGACCGGTTCGCTGCACGTGGGCCACGCGCTCAACCAGTCGATCCAGGACGCGATCATCCGGCGCAAGCGGATGCAGGGCTACGAGGCCCTGTACCTGCCGGGCATGGACCACGCCGGTATCGCCACCCAGAACGCGGTGGAGCGCGAACTGGCCAAGGAGGGCCTGTCGCGGCACGACCTGGGCCGCGAGGCGTTCGTGAAGAAGGTCTGGGACTGGAAGGCCGAGTACGGCGGCAAGATCCTGGGCCAGCAGCGCCGGCTGGGGGTCTCCCTGGACTGGTCGCGCGAGCGCTTCACGATGGACGAGGGCCTGTCCAAGGCCGTGCAGACCATCTTCAAGAAGATGTACGACGACGGCCTGATCTACCGCGCCGAGCGCATCATCAACTGGTGCCCGCGCTGTCTGACCGCGCTGTCGGACATCGAGGTGGACCACTACGACGAACCCGGCGAGCTGGTCTCCATCCGCTACGGCGAGGGTGAGGACTCGATCGTGGTGGCGACCTCGCGCGCCGAGACGATGCTCGGCGACACCGCGGTGGCCGTGCACCCGAACGACGAGCGCTACCAGCACCTGATCGGCCGGGAAGTGGAGCTCCCGCTCACCGACCGCCGCATCCCGATCGTGGCCGACGAGCACGTGGACCCCGAGTTCGGGACCGGTGCGGTGAAGGTGACGCCGGCGCACGACCCGAACGACTTCGAGATCGGCCGCCGGCACAACCTGCCGATGCCCACGATCCTGGACGAGCACGCGAACATCACCGTGCACGGCCCGTTCCTGGGCCTGGACCGCTTCGAGGCCCGGCCGGCCGTGGTGCGGGCGCTGCGCGAGGAGGGCCGCATCGTCGGCCAGAAGCAGCTGCTGCGCCCGGTGGGCCACTGCTCGCGCTGCGACACCGTGGTGGAGCCCCGGCTGTCGATGCAGTGGTGGGTGAAGGTGGAGACGTTGGCCAAGGCCGCCGGCGACGCGGTGCGCGACGACCGGGTGCAGATCCACCCGAAGGAGATGGAGCCGCGCTACTTCGCCTGGGTCGACAACATGCACGACTGGACGATCTCCCGCCAGCTGTGGTGGGGCCACCGGATCCCGATCTGGTACGGCCCGAACGGCGAGGTCGTGTGCGTGGGCCCGGACGAGGAGCCGCCGGCCGGCCCGGGCTGGTATCAGGACTCGGACGTGCTCGACACCTGGTTCTCCTCCGGGCTGTGGCCGTTCTCCACGCTGGGCTGGCCGGAGCAGACCCCTGATCTGGCGAAGTTCTACCCGACCTCGGTGCTGCACACCGGCTACGACATCATCTTCTTCTGGGTGGCCCGGATGATGATGTTCGGCCTGTACGCCATGGACGGCGTGCAGCCCTTCGACAAGGTGGTCCTGTCCGGTCTGGTGCGCGACCAGTTCGGCAAGAAGATGTCGAAGTCCAAGGGCAACGGCGTCGACCCGCTGGAGTGGATGGACAAGTTCGGCTCCGACGCGGTGCGCTTCGGCCTGCTGCGCGGCGCGAACCCCGGCGCGGACCAGGCGGTGGCCGAGGACTGGATCGCCGGTGCGCGCAACTTCGCGACCAAGATCTGGAACGCCACCCGGTTCGCGATGATGAACGGCGCGTTCGTGCCGTCCGAGCTGCCGCCGGCCGACCGGCTCACGGTCGAGGACCGCTGGATCCTGTCCCGCCTCAACGAGGTGGTGGCCGAGGTGGACGCCCTCTACGAGGACTTCCAGTTCGCCAAGACCATGGAGACCCTCTACCACTTCGTGTGGGACGAGGTCTGCGACTGGTACATCGAGCTGTCCAAGCTGCGCCTGCCGATCGGCGTCGCGGCCGACGACCCCGATGCGCAGACCGCGCGCGCGGTGCTCGGCCACGTGCTGGACGTCATGCTGCGCCTGCTGCACCCGGCCGTGCCCTACGTGACCGAGACGCTCTGGACGGCGCTGACCGGCCGGGAGTCGATCGTGATCGCCGAGTGGCCGACCGCCGACCTGTCGCGGGTGGACGCGGACGCCGAGGCGGTGATCGAGGCCGTGCAGGAGGTCGTCACCGAGGTGCGCCGGTTCCGGACCGACCAGGGTGTGAAGGACGCGCAGCGGGTGGCCGCGCGGCTGACGCTGACCGACCCGAAGCTGGCCGGACAGGAGCCGGCGATCCGGCTGCTGAACCGGCTCACGGCTCCCGAGGACGGCTTCAGCGCGACCGCGACCCTGGCCGCGACCGGGGCGAAGGTGGAGCTCGACACGTCCGGCACCATCGACGTGGCCGCCGAGCGCAAGCGGCTGGAGAAGGGCCTGGCCGCCGCGCGCAAGGAGATCGAGCAGGCGAACGCGAAGCTCGGCAACGCCGACTTCCTGGCCAAGGCGCCCGACGCCGTGGTGGACAAGATCCGCAAGCGGCTGGCCGATGCCGAGAGCGACGTCGCCCGCCTGGGCGCCCAGCTCGACGCGCTGCCGTCCGCTTAATCGGCCCCAGCGGCCGCGATAAGGAACCATCAGCACCATGGCGACGAACATCGACCCGGAGCTCCAGGAGCAGTTCGACGAAGTCGAGCACGAGCTCCTGGAGCGCTGGCCGGAGACCAAGATGGACCCCACCCTGGCACGGGTGAGGGCCCTGACCGAGATCCTGGGCGACCCCCAGAAGGCGTACCCGGTCGTCCACATCACGGGGACCAACGGCAAGACGTCCACCGCGCGGATGATCGAGACCCTGCTGCGCGAGCTCAACCTGCGCACCGGGCGGTTCACCTCGCCGCACCTGGAGTCGATGAACGAGCGCATCACCCTGGACGGGGCGCCGATCCCGCTTCGGCGCTTCGTCGAGGTCTACGAGGACATCCGGCCGTACGTGGACATCGTGGACTCCTCCCAGGAGTTCCCGATGTCCTTCTTCGAGGTGATCACCGGCATGGCGTTCGCGGCGTTCGCGGACGCCCCGGTGGACGTCGCGGTCCTGGAAGTGGGCCTGGGCGGCACCTGGGACTGCACCAACGTCGCCGACGGGCAGGTCGCGGTGATCACCCCGATCGACGTGGACCACGCGCACATCCTCGGCGACAACCCGGCGCAGATCGCCTCGGAGAAGGCCGGGATCATCAAGGAGGGCGCGGTCGTCGTCATGGGCCGCCAGCCCGTCGAGGCCGCCGAGGTCATCCTGCGCCGGGCCGCCGAGGTCGACGCCACCGTGGCCCGCGAGGGCCTGGAGTTCGGGGTCGTGGAGCGCCAGCAGGCGCTCGGCGGCCAGCAGATCACGATCAAGGGTCTGGCCGGCGAGTACACGGACGTCTACCTGCCGCTGTACGGCGAGCACATGGCGCACAACGCGGCGACTGCGGTGGCCGCCGTCGAGGCCTTCCTCGGCGCCGGCCGCGGCGGCGCGGCGCTGGACCCGGACGTGGTCCGCGAGGCGTTCGCGAAGGTCACCTCGCCGGGCCGGCTGGAAGTGGTCCGGCGCGGTCCCACGGTGATCCTGGACGCCACCCACAACCCGGCCGGCGCCCGGGCCACCGCGCAGGCCCTGGCCGACGACTTCACCTTCGACCACCTGGTCGGCGTGATCGGCGCGATGCGGGACAAGGACGTCGCCGGGATCCTGGAGGTCCTGGAGCCGGTGCTGAACGAGGTCGTCGTCACCCAGAACAACACCGAGCGCGCGATGCCCGCCGCGGTGCTGGGGGAGCTGGCCGTCGAGATCTTCGGCGCCGACCGGGTCCACGAGGCGGTCCGCCTGGACGACGCCATCGACCTGGCCATCGGCCTGGCCGAGGCCGCGGTTCCGGCCGGCACCTCCAGCGGGGCCGGCGTCATCGTGACCGGGTCGGTGGTCACCGCGGGGCAGGCGCGTACGCTGCTGGTGCGGAACCGCTCCGAGCGCGTCGAGGACCGGCACAGCTTCGAGGACGTCGAGTTCGGGGACTCCGAGAAGGAGGACTTCGACGACCGCGACTTCGACCCCTTCGGGGAACGGGGGAGCAAGGACGGCCAGGACGGCGACCGCGACGACCTGTCTGACGACGAGTTCGGCGGTGACGACCGATGATGGTCCGGCGGATGGCAGCCTCGGTGCTGTGCTTCGAGGTCCTGGTGATCCTCTTCTTCGCCCTGGTGGCGATGAAGCTCTCCGACCTGAGCTCCGGCACGGTCTGGGCGATATGCGGTCCCGGCATGGTGCTGGCCGCGCTGCTGTGCGGCATGCTGCGCAAGCCCTGGGCCTACACCGTGGGCTGGGTGCTTCAGGCGGCGCTGATCGTCGCCGGTTTCGTGATCACCGACATGTTCTTCGTCGGCGGCTGCTTCGCGCTGCTCTGGTACTGGGCCCTGAAGGCCGGACGGCAGATCGACGCGGAGAAGGCGGCGGCTTACGCGGCCTACGAGGCGGCTCAGGCGGCTCAGGCGGCTCAGGCCGAGCAGCCAGAGCAGGTGGATGAAGCCGGACAGTCGGCGGAGGCTACGGCCGCCAAGGCCTGAAAGCCACCACCCACGCTGTCGAGGCGGAATCCGCATCATCATTTCGGGCTAATCAGCGCCATTCCCACGCATTGCCCGGGTAGCTCCCTCACATGCTCTACCCCGAGGCCCTGGCCGTGGACCGCCACACGGCGACCGTCGGCTCGCGACGTGACCTGCGCAACCGGTTGATGGCCGGGGCGGTGGTCGCGCTCGCCGGCGTGTTCGTGGTCTACCTGCTCGCCGCGCGAACACGGTGGGGGCAGGACTTCGAGAACGCCGCTCTGGTCGGCGCCAGAGACCACCGGACCAGCGGCTGGTACGGCGACGCCGACCGGTGGCTGAACCGGCTCACCGCCGAGAGCTTCGGGGCCTCGCTGGCCGTCATCGCGGTGGTCGGACTGCTGCGGCGGCGGTTGGCGCTCGCGCTGTGCGGCGTGCTCGTGGCCGGCGGGACGGTGATCGCGGCGCGCTTCCTGAAGGGCGCGCTGCCGAGCCGGCCGGTGTTCGGGACCGGAACCGCGGACGCGGGTCAGGGGGCTCATGCGGCCGTCGCCAAGGGTGCGGCGAACGCGGCGGCCCACGCGGCTGGAGCCGCGGCCGCCGCCGCGCACGCGGTCACCGCCGGAGTCGCGGCCGGAGCCACCACGGCAGCCGGCCACGCGGCCGCCGCTGTCCACACCGTCCACACCGTGCACGCCGCGCTCGCTCCCGACCGGGCCCCGAACACCCTGCCCTCCGGCCACGCGGCCGCGGCGATGGGTCTGGTCGTCGGAGCCCTCATCGTCGTCAGCCGCCGCTGGTACGTGCCGGTCGTCGCGCTGACGCTGCCCGGCGCGGCCTTCGCCGGCGTGGCGACCGTGGCAGCGGACTGGCACAGGGTCTCCGACACCGTCGCCGCGGATCTGCTCGCCCTGGCCGTCGGGCTGCTCGGGATGGCGGGGGTGACGCAGCTCGGACTGGTGCGTCCGGGACCGTCGGTCGGCCAGAGCAGTCTGAGCCAGCGCCTGCTCTACGCGGTGCTGCTCAGCATCGCGACGGCCGCGCTCGCGGTCGGGGCCGCCTACTTCGTGCGCTACCACGGTGCCGTCTCCGAAACGGTGCGCGCCGACGCGGCCTACTGGTCGGCACAGGCGCTCGCGCTCGGCGCGGCGGTCACGGCGGCCGGCGTCATGCTCGGCGTGTGCCGGAACCTGGAGTCGGTGGGGCACCGGCCGCCGCGCGGGCTGACGATCCAGGCACCATGACTCACCGGTGGCGGGCGGCCTATGAAATGCCGCACTTCCGCTCTCCAGAGCCCTGACATAAGCATCCTCACCCGTTCGGGCGTACCGCTTGGGGGTGAATCGGATGCTCGGGGAGCTATCGGGCATAACGCTGGTTAGGATCGGTCGCGGGCGTTGCACTTTCACGCCCGTCGCCGACGGCAAGACATTCGGCAACAACATCCGAGCGACGGAAGATGGGGATCGCGCATGGGCTCCGGGATGGCGGTCATCGGTCGGGACATCGCGGTTGACCTCGGGACCGCGAACACCCTGGTGTACGTACGCGGCCGAGGCATCGTGCTGAACGAGCCCTCGGTGGTCGCGGTGGACACCACGACCGGCGCGGTGCTCGCGGTCGGCGCCGAGGCCAAGAAGATGATCGGCCGCACGCCCGGCAACATCGTGGCGATCCGGCCGCTCAAGGACGGAGTCATCGCCGACTTCGAAGTCGCCGAGCGGATGCTGCGCTACTTCATCCGCAAGGCGCACAAACGGCGGTGGCTGGCACAGCCCCGGGTCATCGTCTGCGTCCCGTCCGGCATCACCGGCGTGGAGAAGCGCGCGGTCGAGGACGCGGCCAGCGCCGCCGGCGCGCGCAGCGTGCACCTGATCGAGGAGCCGATGGCCGCGGCGATCGGCGCCGGCCTGCCGGTCCAGGAGGCCACCGGCAACATGGTCGTGGACATCGGCGGCGGCACCACCGAGGTCGCGGTCATCTCCTACGGCGGCATCGTCACCGCGCTGAGCGTGCGGGTCGCCGGCGACGAGCTCGACAACGCGATCATCCAGTACACGAAGAAGGAGTACTCGCTGCTGCTGGGCGACCGCACCGCCGAGGAGATCAAGGTGACGGTCGGCTCGGCCTGGGACGCCGGGGAGGAGACCCGCGCCGAGGTGCGCGGCCGCGACCTGGTCTCGGGGCTGCCGAAGGTGATCCTGCTGTCCTCCGGCGAGGTGCGCAAGGCGATCGAGGAGCCGGTGACGGCGATCGTGGACGCGGTGCGCGACACCCTGGACAAGTGCCCGCCGGAACTGGCCGGCGACATCATGGACCGCGGCATCGTCCTCACCGGCGGCGGCGCCATGCTGCACGGCCTGGACGAGCGGATCCGCGAGGAGACCGGCATGCCGGTGCACATCGCGGAGAACCCGCTGGACTCCGTGGTCCTGGGCTCCGGGCGCTGCCTGGAGGAGTTCGAGGCGCTGGCCCCGGTGCTGGGCTCCTTGAACAACCGCCGCCGTCCCGGGCGGAGGTAGGCCGGGAGCGTGCGTGACGACAAGCGGACGAGGCTGCTGCTGGCGGTACTGCTGGCGGCGGCCTTCGCCATGATCACCGTGGACGCCCGGGGCGGAGCGCGCTCGCCGCTGCGGCCGCTGCGCTCCGGCGGCGAGGCCGTGTTCGGCCCGGTGGCCGACACGGTCGCGACGGCCGAGCGGCCGGTGGGCGACTTCGTCCACGATCTGGGCCACAGCAGGCAGGACAAGAAGGAGATCGCGCAGCTCAAGGCCCAGAACGCGGCGCTGCGCCAGCAGAGCGAGACCGCCGCCGACGCCCGGGCCCGGGCCGCCGAGCTCGACAAGCTGCTGCACGTCGCCACGGTCGGCGGCTACCGCACGATCCCGGCGCGGGTGATGTCCTTCGCCCCGCAGCAGCAGGGCACGTGGTCGGCGACCATCGACGCCGGGACGCTGGACGGGGTCAAGCCGGGGATGACCGTGCTCGACGGCGACGGCCTGGTCGGCCGGACTGTGGCCGTCGGCCGCGACACCGCGACCGTGCTGCTGGCCGACGACCCGCGCTTCACCGTCGGCGTGCGGACCCCGGGCACCGGCGGCGCCGGCGGCGGGGAGGTGGGGCTGGCCACCGGCGGCGGCGACGGCCGCTTCAGCGTGCAGTTCTTCGACCCCCAGGCCGACATCCCGCTCGGGACGCCGGTGCTGACCTTCGGCTCGGCCGGCGGCACGCCGTTCGTGCCCGGCGTGCCGCTGGGCACCGTGACCTCGGTGCAGCCCACGCCCGGCGCGATGACCCGCACCGCGGTGGTGAAGCCGTTCGTGGCCTACGACGGCCTGCAGACCGTCGGCGTGGTGGTGGAACCGCCGCGCCAGGATCCGCGCGACGCGCTGGTGGCGCGGTGAGCGCGCCGGCCCCGGGCCGCGGCTCTGGCTCCGGCTCGGGCTCGGGCTCCGGCTTCAGCTTCGGCCCCTGCCTTGGCCTTGGCGCCTGCTCCGGCTCCGGCTTCGGCTCCCGAACCAGCCGCAGCCTCAGCCTCAGCCCCAGCCCCCGACCCCACCCCGGAACCGACCTCGGGAGAGTGTGACCCTTGAGACTCACCGGCTTCCTGGCCATGCTCTGCGGCCTGGCCCTGGTGCTGGCCCTGCAGGACGCGCTGCTGTCCGCGGTGCACCTGCCGCTGGCCGCCCCGGACCTGCTGCTGGCCGTGGTCGCCGCGATCGGCTTCGCCCGCGGCCCGCGCACGGGGCTGCTGGCCGGCTTCCTGCTCGGCCTGGCCGCGGACGTCTCGCCGCCGGCCGCGCACGCGATCGGCAGCCAGGCGTTCGTGCTCTGTCTGTCCGGCTACCTGGCCGGCCGGGCCGCCGGTGCCGTGCAGGGCACCGTCCTGCGGCCGATCCTGGTGGTCGCGGGGCTGGCCGCGATGTCCCCGGCGCTGTACGAGGGCCTGGAGTTCGCGGTGGGCAACGCCCAGTTCCACGGCGTGCCGGCCGCCGCCGCGGCGTCCGCGCTGTACACCGGCCTGCTGGCCCCGTTCGTCATCCCGGTGGTGGGCTTCGTGCTGGGCCGGGGCGAGGCCCGGGGCCTGCCCACGCAGCGCTCGCACAGTCGGCTGCCGGGTGTCAAGACGTTGAATCGCCGGACCTCGGCCGGCAGTTCGCAGGTGTTGTAGATGACTTCGACGCAGAGCCGGCTCGCCGACCGGCGCCACGCGCGGCTGATGGTGCTGCGGGTGCTGGTGCTCGCGCTGCTCGCGACCCTCGTCGCCCGGCTGTGGTACCTGCAGGTGCGGACCGGTCAGACCTTCCGCGACGCCGCCGCCGCGAACGACGTCCGCACCGTGATCAACCCGGCCGTGCGCGGCGACATCCTGGACGACCTGGGCCGCCCCCTGGTCGACAACAAGTCGGCGCTGACGCTGTCGGTCGACCGCAACACCCTGCTGGGCACCAAGGACCACGGGGTCTCGACGCTGGCCCGGCTGGCCTCGGTGCTGGGCACCACCCCGCAGACCATCTCCGACGAGATCCGGCCCTGTACCGCCAAGGTTCCCAAGCCCTGCTGGAACGGCTCGCTGCTGCAGCCGGTCCCGATCGCTCGCAACGTCTCGGTGCAGCAGGCGCTCCAGGTCTCCGAGCAGCACGAGCTCTTCCCGGGCGTGACCGCGGGCCCGGACACCGTCCGCCGGTTCCCGGCGCCGTACAGCCTGAACGCCGCGCACATCCTGGGCTACCTGTCCCCGGTCACCGAGAACGAACTGGCCGCCGCCACCGCCAAGGGCGAGGTGATGCAGCGCTCGGATCTGGTCGGGCGGGCCGGCCTGGAGGAGACCTACGACTCCTACCTGCGCGGCCAGGAGGGCGAGACCCAGGTCTCGGTGGACATCCTCGGGCACGCGCAAGCGACCCTGGCCACCAAGCCGCCGGTCAACGGCGACCACCTGGTGACCTCGATCGACGCCCGGATCCAGGCGGTCGCCGAGCGCGAGCTGGACAACGCGGTGAAGCGGGCCCGCTCGCAGACCTCGCCGACCAACGGCAAGCCCTACGCCGCCGACTCCGCGGCCACGGTCGTGCTGGACGCGCGCACCGGCAGGGTGGTGGCGATGGCCAGCACGCCGACCTACGACCCCAACGTCTTCACCGGCGGCATCTCGCAGGCTGACTACTCCGCGCTGACCTCGGCCTCGGCCGGGACCCCGCTGCTGTCCCGGGCCTTCCAGGGCCAGTTCGCGCCGGGCTCCACGTTCAAGGCCGTGACCACCGCCGCGATGTTGCAGGACGGCTTCGGCACCGGCACCTACGACTGCTCGCCGGCCTTCAAGATCGGCGGACAGAGCTTCACCAACTTCGAGGGCGAGGCGTTCGGGCCGATCTCGCTGAAGCGGGCCATCGAGGTGTCCTGCGACACGGTCTTCTACGGCGTCGCCTACCAGATGTGGCTGCGCGACGGCGGGCTCAAGCCGATCGCGCATCCGCTCGAACCGATCGCCACCATGGCGCACGCCTTCGGGCTCGGCGCCAAGACCGGCATCGACCTGCCGGGCGAGGCCAAGGGCGACATCCAGACCCGCGCGGAGAAGCAGGCGACCTGGAACACCATGCACACCATCTGGTGCAAGCGGGCCAAGGACGGCTACCCGGAGCTGCTGGGCTCGGACCCGGCGCGCGCGGCGTACCTGCAGGCGATCGCCAAGGAGAACTGCACCGACGGCTACAAGTACCAGCCCGGCGACGCCGCGATCTCGGCCATCGGCCAGGGCGGTGACCTGGTGACCCCGCTGCAGCTGGCCCGGGTCTACGCGGCCGTGGCCAACGGCGGCATCCTCTACCAGCCGCAGATCGGCCGGGCGCTCGTCTCCCCGGACGGCAAGGTGGTCAAGGACCTGCCGCCGATCGTGACCCGCAAGCTCCCGGTGTCGGCCTCGACGCTGGCGTTCCTGGAGGACGCGCTGCACGGCACCTCGACCGAGGGCACCGCGGGCCCGGCCTTCGCGGCCTGGCCGGAGAACCTGATCCCGACCTACGCCAAGACGGGAACCGCGGAAGTCTACGGAAAGCAGACCACGTCCTGCTTCGTCGCCTTCGCCGGCACCGAGACCGGGCCGCGCTACGTCGTGGCGATGATGGTCTCCCAGGGTGGCACCGGTGTCGGGACGTCCGGGCCGTCGGTGGAGGCGATCCTGGCCGCGCTGTTCGGCGTGGACATGGGACACCCGGACCCCAAGGGCACGCTGCCGACGGCGCTGCCGGCGGTGCGCCCCGACGGTCTGCTGCCGGCGCTCCCGCCGGCCACCACGCTGCCCACGCCCCCGCCGCCCTCGCCCTCGCCCACCACGAAGCAGTGAGCACGCCGTGACCCTGAACCCCGCGATCAACAAGGGCCCGGCGGCGATGCCGGTGGCCGAGACCCGGCGCCGCTCCAGCCGGCTGCGCCGCTTCGACTGGACGCTGCTGGCCGCGGCGCTGGCGCTGTCGGTGTACGGCGCGATCCTGGTGTGGTCGGCCACGCGCGGGCGCACCAGCCTGACCGGCGGCGACCCGCAGTTCTTCCTCAAGCGGCACCTGATGAACCTGGCGATCGGCCTGGTCCTCATGGTGCTGACCTCGGTGCTCTCCTATGCCTGGGTCCGCGCGGTGACGCCGGTGTTCTACGTGCTGGCGCTGCTGGGCCTGGGCGCGGTGCTCAGCCCGCTGGGCTCCACGGTGAACGGCGCGAAGTCCTGGATCGAGCTCGGCGGCGGCTTCTCCATCCAGCCCGCCGAGTACGCCAAGGTCGCGGTGGTCCTGGGCCTGGCGGTGGTGCTGACGCTGCCGCCGACCAAGGGCGTGCTGTCCGGGATGTCCGAGCGGGACGACGCGGTCACCCCGCGCCGGATCGCCGGTGCCGGCCTGGTCGCCGGCCTGCCGACCGGCGTCATCATGCTCCTGCCGGACCTGGGCTCGGCGATGGTGATCCTGGTCGCCACCGCCGGCATGCTGGTCTTCGCCGGCACCAGCGGCCGCTGGCTGGCCGTCCTCGGCGCGGGCGGGGCGGTCGGCGCCGTGGCCGCCACGCAGCTGCACCTGCTGGCCCAGCACCAGGTCAACCGGTTCGCGGCGTTCGCCGACCCGCATCTGGACCCGCAGGGCGTCGGCTACAACACCGCGCAGGCGCGCCTGGCCATCGGCTCCGGCGGCGTACTGGGCAAGGGGCTGTTCAACGGGACGCAGACCAACGGCCGCTATGTCCCCGAGCAGCAGACGGACTTCGTCTTCACGGTGGCCGGCGAGGAGTTGGGCTTCGTCGGCGGTGTGGTCCTCATCGCGCTTTTCGCGGTCCTGCTGCTGCGCGGCATCGCGATCGCGCGGCAGTGCGAGGACCTGTTCGGGATGCTGGTCTGCGCCGGCGTGGTCAGCTGGTTCGCGTTCGAGACCTTCGAGAACATCGGCATGACGCTGGGGATCATGCCGGTCGCGGGCATCCCGCTGCCGTTCGTCTCCTATGGCGGCTCGTCGATGTTCGCCAGCTTCATCGCGATCGGCCTGGTGGAGAACGTGCGGCTGAGGTCCACGAGGCCGGCGATCACGGTGGAGTGAAAGCGACGGATCGCCCTTCGGGCACGCGTTAGGCTGGATCTGCGGCGCCGTCAGCCCGCCACATCCCCCCGAAAGCCCGAGGACGAGTAATCCGATGCCAGTCGAATCCGTGTTCCCGCAGCTCGAAGCGGTCCTGCCGAGTGTGCAGAAGCCGATCCAGTACATCGGCGGCGAGCTCAACTCGACCGTCAAGGACTGGGACGCCTGCGACGTCCGCTGGGCCCTGATGTACCCCGACGCCTACGAGGTCGGACTGCCCAACCAGGGCGTCATGATCCTGTACGAAGTGCTCAACGAGCGCGAGGGCGTGCTGGCCGAGCGCACCTACTCGGTGTGGCCCGACATGGAGAAGGCGATGCGGGAGCAGAAGATCCCGCAGTTCACCGTGGACGCGCACCGGCCGGTGAAGGACTTCGACGTGTTCGGCCTGTCCTTCTCCACCGAGCTCGGCTACACGAACATGCTGAACGCGCTGGACCTGGCCGGGATCCCGCTGGAGGCGAAGGATCGGACCGAGGAGCACCCGATCGTGCTGGCCGGCGGGCACGCCGCGTTCAACCCCGAGCCCATCGCCGACTTCCTGGACGCCGCGGTGGTCGGCGACGGGGAGGGCGCGGTGCTGGCGATCACCGACCTCATCCGCGCCTGGAAGGCCGAGGGCCGCCCCGGCGGGCGCGAGGAGCTGCTGTTCCGCCTGGCCAAGACCGGCAACGTCTACGTGCCGCGGTTCTACGACGTCGAGTACCTGCCCGACGGCCGGATCCGCCGGGTCGCGCCGAACAAGCACGGCGTGCCCTTCCGCGTGGCCAAGCACACCGTCATGGACCTGGACGAGTGGCCCTACCCGAAGCAGCCGCTGGTCCCGCTGGCCGAGACCGTGCATGAGCGCATGTCGGTGGAGATCTTCCGCGGCTGCACCCGCGGCTGCCGCTTCTGCCAGGCCGGCATGATCACCCGGCCGGTCCGCGAGCGCTCCATCACCGGCATCGGCGAGATGGTCGAGGCGGGCCTGGCAGCCACCGGCTATGAGGAGGTCGGCCTGCTCTCGCTGTCCAGCGCCGACCACACCGAGATCGCCGACGTCGCCAAGGGCCTGGCCGACCGCTACGAGGGCACCAACACCTCGCTGTCCCTGCCCTCCACCCGGGTCGACGCCTTCAACATCGACCTGGCCAACGAGCTCTCGCGCAACGGCCGCCGCAGCGGCCTGACCTTCGCCCCGGAGGGCGGCAGCGAGCGCATGCGCAAGGTCATCAACAAGATGGTGACCGAGGAGGACCTGATCCGGACGGTCACCGCCGCCTACAGCGCCGGCTGGCGGCAGGTGAAGCTGTACTTCATGTGCGGTCTGCCCACCGAGACCGACGAGGACGTCCTGCAGATCGCCGACCTGGCCCGCAAGGTCATCAAGGCCGGCCGCGAGGCCTCCGGCACCCGCGACATCCGCTGCACGGTGTCCATCGGCGGGTTCGTGCCCAAGCCGCACACCCCCTTCCAGTGGGCCGCGCAGCTCGACGCCGAGACCACCGACGCCCGCCTGGTGAAGCTGCGCGACGCCATCCGCGCCGACAAGAACTACGGCAAGGCCATCGGCTTCCGCTACCACGACGGCAAGCCCGGCGTCATCGAGGGCCTGCTCTCGCGCGGCGACCGCCGGGTCGGCAAGGTGATCCGCGAGGTCTGGGAGCGCGGCGGCCGGTTCGACGGCTGGAGCGAGCACTTCTCCTACCAGCGCTGGGCCGAGTCTGCCGAGGCCGCGTTCGCTGACACCCCGGTCGACATGGGCTGGTACACCACCCGCGACCGCGAGTACAACGAGGTCCTGCCCTGGGACCACATCGACTCCGGCCTGGACCGGGACTGGCTGTGGGAGGACTGGCAGGACGCCCTGGAGGCGGCCGAGGGCGGCGGCGCCGAGGTCGAGGACTGCCGCTGGACGCCCTGTTACGACTGTGGCGTGTGCCCGCAGATGGGGACCGAGATCCAGGTGGGACCGACCGGGGTGAAGCTGCTGCCGCTGACTGTGGTCTGAACAACAATCCCCATGGCGTCACGCTTGTCGGGGCGATGATCTCACCGCTACTCTGACCTCACCAGATCCGAACAGAATCAAACGGATCACAACAGCTGGGGTGAGGGTGGCGGTGAGCCTCGACATGGGATCGGACACGTCGGCCGTGGACAGCGCGCGACGGGGATTCACCGGCCGGTTCGGCGGCGAGCCCGCCGGCGTGTGGGCCGCCCCGGGACGTGTGAACGTGATCGGCGAACACACCGACTACAACGACGGCTTCGTGCTGCCGATGGCCATCGACCGCGCCTGCTACGCGGCCGCCGCGCCGCGCGAGGACCGGATCCTGCGCGTGCACGCCGCGCAGCTCGACGACACGGTCGAGATCTCGCTCGACGCCCTCGTCGGCCCGGGCTCGGCGTCCGACACCCGCGACGCCTCGAATCCCGACATGGCGCCGCTGGCCGACCCGGCGGTATCCGGCTGGGCCGGCTACCCGGTCGGCGTCGCCTGGATCCTGCAGCAGGCCGGGTTCCCGGTCCGCGGCGCGGACATCTACCTCACCAGCACGGTGCCGGTCGGCTCCGGACTGTCCTCCTCCGCCGCGCTCGAGTGCGCGACCGCCCTCGCGCTGGCCGGGGTCTCGGAGTTCGAGCTCACCACCGCCGAACTCGCGCGGCACACCCAGCGCGCGGAGAACATCTACGCCGGCGTGCCCTGCGGCCCGCTGGACCAGATGTCCTCGGCGTTCGGCCAGGACGGCTCGGTGCTGTTCATCGACACCCGCAGCGGCGAAGTCCGGCCGCAGCCCTTCGACCTGGCCGCGCAGGACGCGCTGCTGCTGGTCATCGACACCCGCGTCTCGCACGCGCACGGCGAGAACGGCTACGCCGACCGCCGCTCCGCCTGCGAGCGCGCCGCGGAGTTCCTGGGTGTCCGGGCCCTGCGCGACGTCCCGCCGGCCGACCTGCCGGAGTCCTTCGCCAAGGTCTCCGTCGGCCTCGGCGAGACCTTCGCACGGCGCCTGCGGCACGTGGTCACCGAGGACGCGCGCGTCGAGCAGTTCGTCGAGATCCTGCACCAGGAACCCCTGTCCCTGCCGCGCCTCGGGCACCGCATGATGCAGTCCCACGCCTCCCTGCGCGACGACTACGAGGTCAGCGCCCCCGAACTCGACCTGGCCGTGAGCACCGCCGTCGCGGCCGGCGCGCACGGCGCGCGGATGACCGGCGGCGGCTTCGGCGGCAGCGCCATCGCGCTGGTCGACCGGGAGATCCTGGACGAGGTCCAGGACGCGATCCGCGCCGCCTTCGCAGAGCACGGATACACCGAGCCCCAGTTCTTCCCCGCCGTCGCCTCGGCCGGCGCGCACCGGATCGCCTGACGGAGACCTCGAACCATGGACCTCGATCTGACCAGGACCGTCACCAAGCTCTCGGACGGCAGGGAGCTGATCTACTACGACGAGACCCCCGGCCAGGACCGCTCCGCCGCCGACGAGCGCGATCTGCCGACCGTGTCCACCACCAGCGAACTGCGCCGCGACCCGCTCACCAACGAGATCACCGCGGTCGCCGGCCACCGCCAGGACCGCACCTTCCTGCCGGCCGCCGACCAGTGCCCCCTGGACCCCTCGCGCCCCGGCCACCTCAGCGAGATACCGGCCGCCGACTACGACGTGGCGGTCTTCGAGAACCGCTTCCCGTCCCTGGCCGGCGACACCGGCCGCTGCGAGGTCGTGGTCTTCAGCGCCGAGCACTCCGCCTCCTTCGGCGCCCTGCCGGTCTCCCGCATCCGCCACATCGTCGAGGTCTGGGCCGACCGCACCGCCGAACTGGCCGCCCGCCCCGGCGTCGAGTACGTGTACTGCTTCGAGAACCGCGGCGTCGAGGTCGGCGTCACCCTGCACCACCCGCACGGCCAGATCTACGCGTTCACCTTCGTCCCGCCCCGCATGCAGAAGATGCTGGACGTCGCCACCGCCTACCACGAGAGCACCGGCGGCTGCGTGGCCTGCGACAGCCTGGCCGAGGAGAAGGCCGACGGCTCCCGGATCATCACCGCCGGCGAGTACTTCACCGCCTACGTGCCCTACGCCGGGCGCTGGCCCTTCCAGGTGGACATAGTCCCGAACCGCCACGTGCCCGACCTCCCGGCGCTGACCGCCGGCGAGCGCGACGAACTGGCGGCGATCGGCAAGGAGTGCGTGCAGCGCCTGGACGCGCTGTTCGACGGCCCGATGCCGTACATCGGCTCGTGGTATCAGGCCCCTGTCACCGCCGGCCGCGCCGAGTCGCACCTGCGCTGGCAGCTCGCGGCGCTGCGGCGCGCGCCGGGCAAGCTGAAGTACCTGGCGGGGACCGAGTCCGGCGCGGGGGCCTTCATGAACGACATCCGGCCCGAGCGCGCGGCCGCGATGCTGCGGGGCGAGGACTAGCTGCTCCTCGGCGTGCGGATCAGCAGGCTGGCAAAGACGTCCTCCTCGCCGGTCACGCAGTAGGTGTGCGGCACGTCCGCCTTCCAGGAGACGTGCTCGCCGGGCCCGGCGTTGAGCAACGCGTCGGGCGGGCCCACTTCCGCGATCCCGCTGAAAACAGTGAGGTACTCGACCGTTCCCGGCGGATGCGCGGGGGAGAGCTGTTTGTAGCCGGGGCGGATGTGGAGACGGAAGAGCTCCGTGTCGATGTTGTTGCCGGCGTTGCCGGCGTTGCCAGCGCTGCCGTCGTTGTCGGCGTCGGAGAACGTCTCCAGGAGCGTGGCCGAGACCGCGGTCCCGTGGATCGTCTCCAGTGGTTTGTCGCCGCGTTGCTGGGGATCGGGGAGCAGCGCGCCGATGGGGACGCCGAGGCGGCCGGCGATCGCGTACAGGGTCTCGACCGTGGGGTTGCCGCGGGAGCCGTCCTCCAGCCCGGACAGGGTGGCCTTGCCCACGCCGGCGTCGCGCGCCAGGGCCGACAGGCTTACGTTTCGCTCGCGGCGCAGGCGCCGGATGCGGGCGCCGATTTGGGCGGCGAAGTCCGCTGTCGTGCCTTCTTCCACGGTCGCAACCTACACCGGATGCCGGGCCTGGTAGCTTGTTCCATATACGGAACAGGGGAGGTCCGTCGTGGCGGTGGAGCAGGCTTCTGGGACTATTGGGAATTCTGGGGCTTCTGAGAATTCTGTGGCTTCTGAGAATTCTGGGGCTTCGGGGGATTCGGCCGAGGGGCTGGGACCCACGTTCGGCGCGGGCGTCGTCACCGCGCTCGTCGGGTTCACGAGCTCGTTCGCCGTGGTCATCGCCGGACTGCGCGCGATCGGGGCCACGGAACGCCAGGCGGCGTCGGGACTGCTGGTGCTGAGCGTCTCGATGGGCATCGCAGGGATCGTATTCAGCGTCCGCCACCGGATGCCGATCAGCATCGCCTGGTCCACCCCCGGCGCGGCGCTGCTCGTGAGCATCGGCGCCGGCCGCGCACACGCCGGCCACGGAGGCGCGGGCGGCTACCGCGAAGCCCTCGGCGCGTTCGCGGTGGCGGGTCTGCTGACCGTGGTCACGGGCTTCTCCCGGACACTGACCCGCTGGATCGCGACCATCCCCGCCGCGATCTCGGCCGCGATGCTCGCCGGCGTCATCGCACCGATCTGCCTGGAATCGGCGCAGGCGGCGGTACACCTGCCGAAACTGGCCCTGCCGGCGATCGCGGTCTGGGTGGTCCTGGGCCGCTTCGCCAAGCGCTGGGCCACCCCGGCGGCCCTGGCCGCGGCGTTCATCGGCCTGGCCCTGGACCCCTCCACCCGCGGCCACCTGACCGGCGGCCTGCTCCCGACCCTGACGGCCACCACCCCGCGCCTGGACATCGGAACCCTGATAAGCCTCGCCCTCCCGCTGTACCTGGTGACGATGGCATCCCAGAACCTCGCGGGCATAGCGGTCATGCGCAGCTACGGCTACGAACCCCCGATCCGCGAAGTCCTGATGGGCACCGGCGCCGCCACCACCCTCGGCGCCCCCTTCGGCGGCATCGCCATCAACTTCGCCGCCATCACCGCCGCCCTGGCCGCCAGCCCCGACGCCCACCGCGACCCCCACCGCCGGTGGATCGCCGCCACGACGGCGGGGGCGCTGTACGTCGTCCTCGGCTTGGGCGCAGCGGCGGCGACGGCACTGCTGATCGCCGCGCCGCCACTGTTGATCGAAGGCGTCGCAGGCCTCGCCCTCCTCCCCGCCCTCGGCGGCGCATTGACCACGGCCCTGAGCGACACCCGCTACCGTGACCCGGCGACCGCGGCCTTCGTCACCACCGCATCGGGCATCACGGTCGCGGGCATCGGCGCGGCCTTCTGGGGCCTGCTGGTAGGCCTCGGCCTACTGGCCGCATCCCAGTTCAGACAGCACCAGATGAACAACGTGTGACCGAAGGCAATCACCACCTAGCACAGGGTGGACCCCAAGAGCCCTGATGGATAAGCTGGCACGTCGGATCTCAGGACCCAGATCTACCCAGGGGAGAAGTAAAGGTGTCCGCAAAGAAGCTCACGGCAGCCGCCGCGACAGCCCTTGCCGCAGCCACTTCTTTGGCGATGCCGGCTCATGCGAATGTCTCGCCGAAGACGTTCCCGGGGTTGAACGGGAAGCTGACTGTTTCCACTGGGGACAACCAGCTGCACTTCGTCAGCCAGGGCAGCACCACCGCCGAGAACATGCCTTCTTCGAAGGTCGTCGACGCCGAGTGGTCTCCGAACGCCAGCCGGGTCGCCTACGTCGACCAGAACGGCAGCGTGATCTCGGCTCGGTCTGACGGCAGCGACCCGATAGTCGTGGCCGCCAACGCGGGTGCGACGCATCCCACCTGGATGAACGGCGGCAGCTTCATCGTCTACGCGGCAGGCGGCAACCTCTACCAGGTTCCGAGCCTCGGCGGCACTGCTCCGGTGGTTCTCTCTGCGGGACACCAGTCGGGCGACCAGGACTCCGCACCCCAGGGCGGCGCGAATGGGGTGCTCGCCTTCCAGCGCATAGATGGCAAGAGCCACGTTTCCGGGGTCTGGATCTACAACGGCTATACCGGAGGCGCGGGGTTCGTTCTGAACACCGGCGGAGGCCGGAACCCCTCGCTCTCGCCGGACGCGCGCACGGTCACCTTCTCCATGCCGGACACCCAGTACCCGAACCCGGGTTTGCAGATCTTCACCATTGGCGTCGATGGCCAGAATCGCACGCAGCTGACCAATGACCAGGGCTCGAACGTCAAGAACGACCGCCCCGTGTGGTCGCCGGACGGCCGCACCATCGCCTACGCCAACGCCATCAACGGCGAGATCATGACCATCGCGCCGGTCAAGGGGGCGCCGGAGACCCCGATCAGCCCGCTCAACGGCCGCCTCAGCTGGCAGCCCGCGGCGAACATGCAGCAGCCGCCCTCCGCCGACAACCCGGTCAACCTCGTCGAGCGCCTCGACGGGGCCGACCGCATCGAGACCGCGGTGCAGATCTCGCACTGGTCGTGGGATGCGGTCGCGTCGAACCCGCCGGCTTCGCGGCAGGCTGACATCGCCGTCATCGCGCGTCAGGATGTGCCCGCCGACGCGCTCGCGGGTACCGCGCTGGCCCGGCAGCTCAAGGGTGGCAAGGGCCCGCTGCTGCTCACTGAGACCAGCGGCCTGGACCCGCGCACGCTCGCCGAGCTGAAGCGCACGCTGCGGCCGGGTTCGTACGTGTACGTGCTCGGGCAGACGCAGGCCATCTCCCAGCACACGTTCGACCAGATCGCCGCCGCTGGCTTCCGGCCGTCGCGTATCGGTGGGCAGGACCGGTTCGAGACGGCTGTCGACGTCGCCGAGACCATCGTGCCGACCTACACCCACGACCCGGTGACCCTGTTGGCCGCGACCGGTCTGGACTTCCCGGACGCGCTGGCGGCCGGTGCCGTGGCGGCGTCGCGGCCGAACACCGTCGTGGTTCTCACCAACGACAAGAAGATGCCGGCGGCGACGTTGAACTACCTCAACGCTTTTCCGCAGCGCACTGTCATCGGGGTCGGCGGCCAGGCCGTGACGGCCCTGAACTCGGTCCACATGGCGGCGACTTCGGCGGCCGGCAGCGACCGGTTCGTGACCGCCTCGCTTGTCGCGCGCAAGTTCTTCGGCGGGCCGCAGGTCGTCGGGATCGCGACCGGGTACAAGTTCCCGGACGCGTTGGCCGGTGGTGTGCTGGCCGGTTCGGTTGGCGGCCCGCTGCTGCTCACCGGTCCGACCGCGCTGCCGTCGGAGACAGCCGACTATCTGCGTGACGCCTCCGGCTCGGTCAACGACGTCATCATGTTCGGCGGTCCCGAGGTGCTCGACGAGGGCATCCAGAACCAGGTCGGCGACCTCATGGGCGATCCCAACTCGTGGGTCTACCAGGAGAACAACCCGGCCGCGCACACCGGTCCGAGGTAACCCTCTAGACACCCGCTTCTGCAAGGGCGACGACGCTTCCGGCGTCGTCGCCCTTTCGGCTACCCAGAGTTACCGCCCACCCGAACCGGCTATCCTGAGCAGTCACACAACCGCACCACCAACGCACCACCAACGCATCACCACCGCACCACAACCCGCCCCACCGAGGAGACCCGACCCCGTGGCCCGCATGCCCGACGGCCCGCCCCCGCCGCCGACCGTTCAGAAGCTCCGTATCCGCTACGCCAAGCGCGGGCGGCTTCGCTTCACCAGTCACCGTGACATTCAGCGTGCCTTCGAGCGTGCGTTGCGGCGGGCGCGGGTGCCGATGGCGTACTCGGCGGGGTTCACGCCGCATCCGAAGGTGTCGTGGGCCGGGGCGGCGCCGACCGGGGTGGCCAGTGAGGCCGAGTACGTCGAGATCGGGGTCACGCGGGCGCTGGTGCCCGCCGAGTTGGCCGCCGCTTTGGACGGGTCGCTGCCGGCTGACCTGGACATTCTGGAGGTCGTGGAGGCCGCGACGCCGAACCTGATGGAGCGGCTGGAGGCCTCCGTGTGGGAGATCCGGCTGCCGGGGGTGGCGCCGGAGGAGGCGGCCGCGGCGGTCGCCGCTTTCGACGCGGCGGGGGAGGTGCTGGTCGAGCGGATGACGAAGAACGGGGTGCGGACGTTCGACGCGCGGTCGGCCGTCGCCGGGATCCAGGCCGGGGCGGTGAGCTCGGACGACTCCGGGGGGCTCGGCGTTTCCGCTGGTCAGGGCGGTGTCGGCGAGGGTGACGGGCATGACGATCGACCCTGTGCGATACTGCGACTAGTCGTGCGGCACCTGACACCCGCCGTGCGGCCCGACGACGTCCTGACCGGACTCGGTCGTGTGGCAGGCCTGGTGCCGCCCGTCCCTCCCCAGGTGACGAGGCTGGCGCAGGGGCCGCTGCGGGACGGATCCGACGCGACGCCGACCAGTGTGAGCGTGGAGGCGCTGTCCGATCCCCTGGATCCGGACCGGGCCGCCGCGGGGTCGGCGGCTTAGGCGGTGACCGGCCGGTGACGTCGAGAGCAAGACCCAACCAGACTTCTCGTCAGGTCGGTGCCCGGCCCCTCTAACGCCGGGCTGCGCCGGACGGACGAGGTGAAGAGACAACAAACAGCCACCTGTGTGGCGCCGCAGAGCACCCGGATCTGTCAGGGATTCGCCGGCCGTGCCCATCGTCTGCCGTACCGGCAGCAAGGATGAGGGTCACCGCTTCGCGCGCGCCCGGGGGGCATGACGGGAGAACCGCCCGGATGCTCGACAACGAGCCCACCGGCGTCCCCGGCGAACAGCCGGACCAGACGTCAGACGCGCAGGACGCGGCCGCCACGGCCGCCACCAACGAAGGCGAGGCGCCCAAGCGCCAGCGTCGGCGGGCGGCCAGCCGCCCGGCCGGCCCGCCGCAGCCCCCGGAGCCGGGGTCGGAGACGGGGCCGCAGGCCTCGGGCTCGGACGCCGCCGCGGAGCCCGAGAGCAAGCCCAAGCGGGCTCGCAAGACGGCGGCCAAGAAGGTCGCCGCCCCAGAAAACGCCCCAGAAAACGCCCCAGAGGCAGCGCCGGAGCCGGAGACGGCCGAGGCCGGGGAGAGCACGCCCGCTGCCAAGAAGACCGCGCGGACCCGGACCCGGAAGAAGGCCGCCGAGGCCGAGCCGGCCGCGTCGGCTGAGACGACTGAGACGGCTGAGATGTCCGACAGCGCGCCCGCCGGAAAGTCGGCAGGTGGCGCCGCTGAGCAGCCCGCTGCCGAGCAGGCCGCGTCGGAGGAGTCCGACGCGGCCGCGAAGGGCGCGCGCACGCGCACCCGGCGCCGCGCCACCTCGCCCGGTACCGTCGCCGAGCAGGCTTCGAGCGGTGGCACGGAAGCGAACGCCGAGGAGGCCGCGCAGAGCGGCCGCACCGGCACCGCCAAGCGCACCCGCGCCGCCGCGGCCGACCGTGAGCAGGCGACAGCCGGCGCCGAGGCCGCCTCGGCCCAGAGCAGCACCGGTAAGAGCGGTACCGCCAAGAGCGACACCGCCAAGGGCGACGCGGCCAGCCAGGCCGACACCGCCCAGGCCGAGACCGCCGCCCAGGCCGAATCCGCCCCCGCGGCGCGCACCCGCACCCGCCGCCGTGCCACCTCGGCCGGTACCGCCGCCGAGCAGGGCGGCGCGGCCGAGAGCGCGGCCGCCCCGCAGGGCGCCGACACCGCCAAGACCGCCGCCAAGGCTGCGGACAAGAACGCGGACAAGACCGCGGATAAGGCGAGCGACCAGCCCGCCGACTCCGCCTCCCGCCCGGCCGGCCTCGCCTCGCCGTTCGCGAACCCGTTCGCGGCGCCGCAGCTCCCGGCCAAGACGGCCAAGGCCGCGCAGGCCCAGGAGGCTCCGGCCGAGGCGCCCGCCAAGTCCGAGACCAAGGCTGAGACCAAGTCCGAGACCAGGGCTGAGTCCCAGGCCGAGGCCACCGACGCCGCCGCCTCCGACACCGAGTCGGACGCCAAGCCCAAGCGCACCCGCCGCCGTGCCGCCTCCGCTCCGGCGGGTCCGCCGCGCGCGCAGGACCAGGCCGCCGAGTCCAAGCAGGACCGGCAGGACCGGCAGGACAAGCAGGACAAGCCGGACCGCCAGGACCGCCAGGACCGGCAGGAAAAGCCGGGCCGGCAGGACCGCCAGGGCAAGGCCGCCCAGCGGCGCTCCGCCCAGGAGTCCGCCGCCGAGGCCGCCACGACCGCCGAGAGCCTGGAGAGCGCCGAGGCCCTGGAGGCCGTCGACCTCGAGAGCCTCTCCCCGGCCGAGCGGGCCCGCGCGATCATCGCCGCGCGCGCCGCCGCGCCGGCCGCCGGCGTCCTGTTCCAGGCGCCCGACCTGGCCACCGCCGCCGCGCAGAAGGCCGCCGCCAAGGCCGCCAAGTCCGAGGCGACCGAGACCGAGGCTGAAGCCGAGACTGAGGCGGAAGCCGAGGCCGAGGCCGAGCAGGCCCCGACCCGCCGCACCCGGACCCGCAACCGCAACCGCAATCGCGCGGAGCAGGCCGAGTCCGCGCCCGAGGGCGCCGAGGCAGAAGCCGAGGACGAGGGCGACGAGGACGAGGAGGGCGGCGGCTCCTCCAGCCGCCGTCGCCGCCGTCGCCGCCGCCGGGCCGGCGGGGAGTCCATGGAGCCCGGTCCGGACGACCCGCCGAACACCGTGGTCAAGGTCCGCGAGTCCCGGGTGCGCAGCCGGGACCGCAAGGGCGGCCTGGTCTCCGACGACGACGTGCAGGGCGTGCGCGGCTCGACCCGCCTGGAGGCCAAGAAGCAGCGCCGCCGCGAGGGCCGGGACACCGGCCGCCGCCGTGCGCCGCTGATCACCGAGGCCGAGTTCCTCGCGCGGCGCGAGAGCGTCGAGCGGGTCATGGTGGTGCGCCAGAGCGGCGACCGGACCCAGATCGGCGTGCTGGAGGACGGTGTGCTCGTCGAGCACTACGTCAACCGCGCGCAGTCCGCGTCCTACGTCGGCAACGTGTACCTGGGCAAGGTGCAGAACGTGCTGCCCTCGATGGAGGCGGCGTTCGTCGACATCGGCAAGGGCCGCAACGCCGTGCTGTACGCCGGCGAGGTCAACTTCGACGCGGCCGGCATCACCGGCCACGCCAAGCGCATCGAGAGCGTGCTCAAGAGCGGCCAGGCGGTCCTGACCCAGGTCACCAAGGACCCGATCGGCCACAAGGGCGCCCGGCTGACCAGCCAGATCTCGCTGCCCGGCCGCTATCTGGTCTACGTGCCCGAGGGCACCATGACCGGGATCAGCCGCAAGCTGCCGGAGAACGAGCGCAACCGCCTCAAGGCCATCTTGAAGGCGGTCGTGCCCGAGCACGCCGGGGTCATCGTGCGCACCGCCGCCGAGGGCGCCACCGAGGACGAGCTGCGCCGCGACGTGGAGCGGCTGTCCGCGCAGTGGGAGGAGATCCAGCGCAAGGCGAAGTCCTCCGCGAGCTCGGCGCCGACGCTGCTCTACGGCGAGCCGGACCTGACCGTGCGCGTGGTGCGCGACATCTTCAACGAGGACTTCAGCAAGCTGATCGTCTCCGGCGACCAGGCCTGGGACACCATCCGCGAGTACGTCGGCGGGGTGGCCCCGGACCTGGCCCCGCGCCTGGAGCGCTGGACCTCCGAGCAGGACGTCTTCGCCGTGCACCGGGTCGACGAGCAGCTGGCCAAGGGGCTGGACCGCAAGGTCTGGCTGCCCTCCGGCGGCTCGCTGGTCATCGACCGCACCGAGGCGATGGTCGTGATCGACGTCAACACCGGCAAGTTCACCGGCTCCGGGGGCAACCTGGAGGAGACGGTCACCCGCAACAACATCGAGGCGGCCGAGGAGATCGTCCGCCAGCTGCGGCTGCGCGACCTCGGCGGCATCATCGTGATCGACTTCATCGACATGGTCCTGGAGTCCAACCGCGACCTGGTGATGCGCCGCCTGCTGGAGTGCCTGGGCCGGGACCGGACCAAGCACCAGGTGGCCGAGGTCACATCGCTGGGCCTGATCCAGATGACCCGCAAGCGGGTGGGCCAGGGCCTGCTGGAGGCCTTCTCCGAGACCTGCGACAAGTGCAACGGCCGCGGCGTGCTGGTCCACATGGAGCCGGTGCCGGTCGGCCACGGCCACAGCCACGAGGACGCCGAGCGCGACGGCCGTTCGGCGGCGGGCAAGGGCGGCGGCAAGCAGGGCGAGTCCCGCGCCGACGGCGCCCAGGGCGCCGAGCAGGACGACCACGAGGGCGGCCGCAACCGGCGCAAGCGGCGCAAGTCGCACGGCCACGCCGACCGCCAGCAGCACTTCGACCCGCAGTACGACGTCGACGGCGTCCCGGATGACTTCCAGGACTTCGCCGACGGCGAGCACGCGCAGGCCGGTCCGGTCACCGTGACCAAGGTGGCGCGGGTGGCCGCGGCCGACGGCGCCGGGGACGAGGAGGCCGCCGAGCTGTCCGAGACCAGCGAGGTCGAGCACATCCCGAGCCACGAGCACGTGGTGGCCCCGGTCGTGACCTCCGGCGACGTGGTCGCCGCCGAGGAGGCCGACGTCACCGAGCGGCTGGCCACCGGCGACGCGCAGGCGCACACCGTGTACGCCCCGCACGCCGGCGGCGACGCCAGCGCCGCGGTGGCGGACCGCGAGGAGACCGAGGCGGAGGCGTCCGGGCAGACCGGCACCGTCGCCGTGGCGGTCGCCACGGAGCCGGCGGAGGCGGCCGAGACCGCCGAGGCGGCCGGGGAGGCTCCGAAGCGGCGTGGCCTGCGGGTCCGTCGCGCGGCCAAGCGTCCTGCCGGCCCGCCGGCGGCGCACAACTGACCGGCAGGTCCGGCCGGGCGCCTGCGCCCGGCCGGACCCGCCGGGGCCTCAGTTTGACCCGCAGGCGCGGACTTCCGTACCCTTGAGCTTCGGCATGCGATACGCGTGCCCGGCATCCGCAGGGCCCCTGCGCAAGCAGACGCGGCCCGGATGATGATCGGCTCGATGGGTCGTCAGTCCGTACCTCGCAAGAAGTGCCGGACGCTCGTGACCAGCTGCTGAGTTGGTCGTGAGTAAGGCAGTAGACCTGATCGACCCACAGTCGACGAGAAGAGAGTGAGTTTCGCGGTGTACGCGATCGTCAAGAGCGGCGGACGGCAGCACAAGGTGGCTGTCGGCGATGTCGTCGAGGTGGACCGCCTGCCCAAGGTCCCGGCCGGCCAGGAAGTGGAACTCTCCGCGATCCTGCTCGTCGACGGCGACGCCGTCACCTCCGACCCGTGGGTCCTGGAGGGCGTGAAGGTCAAGGCCGAGGTGGTCGAGGAGACCAAGGGTCCGAAGATCCACATCCTCAAGTACCGCAACAAGACCGGTTACCGCGTGCGTCAGGGCCACCGCCAGAAGCACACCCAGATCAGGATCACCGCCATCGACGGCGGCAAGAAGTAAAGGGCGGCTGAGACATGGCACACAAGAAGGGCGCATCGTCCTCCAAGAACGGCCGCGATTCCAACGCCCAGCGCCTCGGCGTGAAGCGCTTCGGCGGCCAGAACGTCAACGCCGGCGAGATCATCATCCGCCAGCGCGGCACCCACTTCCACCCCGGCCTGAACATGGGCCGCGGCAAGGACGACACCCTGTTCGCGCTGGCCGCGGGCAAGGTGGAGTTCGGCACGCTGCGCGGTCGCCGCGTCATCTCGATCGTTCCGGCGGCTGAGTAGCCACCGCCTGGCACGACACTGCTTGAGGGAAGCGGGCCGGGGAGATCCCCGGCCCGCTTCTTCGTGTTGTAGGACCCATACGCAACGTTAGGAGGCGCTGACCATGGCGACATTCGTCGATCGTGTGAAGCTGCACGTCACGGCCGGGAACGGCGGCCATGGCTGCGCCTCGGTCAGGCGCGAGAAGTTCAAGCCGCTGGGCGGCCCCGACGGCGCCAACGGCGGCCGCGGCGGGGACATCGTGCTGGTGGTGGACCCGAACACGAACTCGCTGCTGGACTACCACTTCTCCCCGCACCGCAAGGCCGGCAACGGCAAGCCCGGCGGCGGCGACTTCCAGACCGGCTCCAACGGCGCCGACCTGGTGCTGCCGGTGCCCTCCGGCACCGTGGTCAAGGACTCCTCCGGCGAGGTGGTCGCGGACCTGGTCGGCGGCGGCACCCGCTTCGTCGTCGCGCAAGGCGGAGTCGGGGGCCTGGGCAACGCGGCGCTGGCCACCTCCAAGCGCAAGGCCCCCGGCTTCGCGCTGCTCGGCGAGCCCGGCGACGACGGCGAGTTCACCCTGGAGCTGAAGTCGGTCGCCGACGTCGCCCTCGTGGGATACCCCAGCGCCGGCAAGTCCTCGCTGATCGCGGCGATGTCCGCGGCCAAGCCGAAGATCGCCGACTACCCGTTCACCACCCTGGTTCCGAACCTGGGCGTGGTCAGCGCCGGGGAGTCGGTCTACACCATCGCCGACGTGCCCGGCCTGATCCCCGGCGCCTCCGACGGCAAGGGCCTGGGCCACGAGTTCCTGCGGCACATCGAGCGCTGCGCGGTGCTGGTGCACGTCCTGGACTGCGCCACGCTGGAGAGCGACCGCGACCCGATCTCCGACCTGGACGTCATCGAGGCCGAACTGCGCGCCTACGAGGCCTCCCGCGACGAGAGCGAGTGGGGCATGTACGGCAAGCTGTCCGAGCGGCCGCGCCTGGTCGTGCTGAACAAGACCGACATCCCCGAGGGCAAGGACCTGGCCGACATCGTGCGGCCGGAGCTGGAATCCCGCGGGCTGGCCGTGTACGAGGTCTCCGCGGTGTCCCGCGCGGGCCTGCGCGAGCTGTCCTTCGTGCTGGCGAAGATCGTCGAGGAGGCGCGGGCGAACCGCGTCGAGCCGGAGCCCGAGCGCATCGTCATCCGCCCGAGGGCGGTCGACGAGATCGGCTTCACCATCGCCTACGACGCCGACGAGGACGCCTACTTCGTGCGGGGCGACAAGCCCGAGCGCTGGGTGCGCCAGACCGACTTCAACAACGAGGAGGCCGTCGGCTACCTCGCGGACCGGCTCAACAAGCTCGGCGTCGAGAACCAGCTGGTCAAGATGGGCGCCAACGAGGGCGACACCGTGGTCATCGGCGACGGCCCGCGGGCCGTGGTCTTCGACTGGCAGCCCTCGATCCCCACCGGCGCGCTGGGCGTCACCGCCACCGGCGGCCGCCGCGGCGAGGACCCCCGCCTGCACCTGCACGAGGAGCGGCCCACATCGCGAGACGCCGAGTATCGCAAGGCGCACCGGCGTCGCGCGGATGGGACAATCGACCTGTTCGCCCCCGGGGACGACGAGTAGCCCGCGGGAAACGCGAGAGTAAGGGTTCTGAGCGACCGTGACCGGCCAACTGCGTGAAGAGGTGTCCGCCGCGAGGCGGATCGTGGTCAAGGTCGGCTCCTCCTCGCTGACCACCGCTGTCGGCGGCCTGTCCGGCGAGCGTGTCGACGCGCTCGTCGACGCGCTGGCCGCACGGCTCGGCGTCCCGGGCACGCAGCTGGTGCTGGTCTCCTCCGGCGCCATCGCCGCGGGCCTGGCGCCGCTGGCCCTGCGCAAGCGGCCCAAGGACCTGCCCACCCAGCAGGCCGCGGCCTCGGTCGGCCAGGGCCTGCTGGTCGGGCGCTACACCGCCTCCTTCGCGCGCTACGGCCGCACCGTCGGCCAGGTCCTGCTCACGGTCGACGACACCACCCGGCGCTCGCACTACCGCAACGCGCACCAGACGATGGCGCGCCTGCTGGACATGAACGTCGTGCCGATCGTGAACGAGAACGACACGGTCGCCACGCACGAGATCCGCTTCGGCGACAACGACCGGCTCGCGGCCCTGGTGGCCCACCTGGTGCACGCCGACCTGCTGGTGCTGCTGTCCGACGTGGACGCGCTCTACGACGGCGACCCGGCCAAGCCGGGCACCTCGCAGGTCGCCGACGTGCGCGGGCCGCAGGACCTGGCCGGGATCGCCATCGGCGGCGCCGGCAAGGCCGGGGTCGGTACCGGCGGCATGGCCACGAAGGTCGAGGCCGCGAGGATCGCGACCGAGGCCGGGATCCCCGTCGTGCTGACCTCTGCGGCGCACGCGGCGCGCGCACTGCGCGGCGAGATGGTCGGCACCCTGTTCCACCGGACCGGCTCGCGCACGCCGACCCGGCTGCTGTGGCTGGCTCACGCCGCCGACACGCGCGGGTCGCTGCGCCTGGACCCCGGCGCGGTGCGCGCGGTGGTCGAGCGGCGGCTGTCGCTGCTGCCGGCCGGCGTGACCGGCGTCGAAGGGTCCTTCAACGCCGGCGACCCGGTGGACCTGGTCGACGACTCCGGGACCGCCGTCGCGCGCGGCCTGGTGAACTACGACGCGAGCGAGCTGCCCGAGCTGCTGGGGCGCTCGACCCGGGAGCTGGCGGCGGCGCTGGGTCCGCAGTATGAGCGGGAGCTGGTGCACCGGGACGACTTGGTCGTGCTGCGGTAGGCGTTGACGAGTACTGATAGAGCATGACGGAGCCGGGATGCCTGTGTGGCGTCCCAGCTCCGTCTTCTTTGCAGAACTTGCGCAACGTGCGGAATCAGTGGATGACGTCCGTCGTCCAGGCCGCCGGGTCGGTGCCCAGGGAGGTGACCCGGTCCAGCAGGGCCTGCGGGCCGCCGATCGCGGTCAGCGCGGCGGGATCGGTCTTGGGGGAGAAGACGCAGACGGTCAGCCCCTTCGAGTCCTTGCAGACGCCCTTGCTGTTCGCGCCGGGCACTGTCGAGTTCTTCCCACTGCCGGTGGTGAACACGTTGATGGCCACGATGTCTTCGACGGGCTTGTCCGCCGAGCCCAGGCGGTACATGAGGTCGCCGGTGGTGACACCGTCCTTGCGCAGGACACTGCCTCCCCGGAACACGAAGCTCTGAGGGAGAGCCCCGGCGAGCTGGATGGGCATCGGTACCGAGCGGTCCTTCCGGACCAGACCGGCTGCGCTTCGGAGCACCTGCTCCTTCCAGTCCGCGCGATCTTCGATGTTGTTGGCGTCGATCTGCATCCACTGGCCGCTCTTCAACCGCAGGGCCAGCGTGGCCATTTCGCCGCCTTCGCCGTTGCTCTGCACGACTCGGCCCTTTCCGTAGCCCAACCAGTAGGCCGTGGTCGCCCCCGGGACCTTCACCGAGACCTTCTCGACCGGGCCGTCGCCGCGGGGGTCGCCGTCGATCAGGATGGGGGCTTCCATGGGGACGAGGTCCAGCTGGAAGCGCCCGCTCTCGGATTCCAACATCGTGCTCATCTGCACGTCGGTCGGGTCGACGCCGCCGTACGCGACCATCCCCGACGGGACGTAGCCGAACTGGAAGTGGGTGACCACCGGGTCGTGCGGGTCCACCACGTAGGTGCTCGACGCGGCTGAGTCCGTGCCGTCGCCGTCGCCGCTCTGCACCCCGCTCCCCATGCCCGCCAGCGTCCCGACCGCGAGCGCGCTCGCCGCCAGGACCGCGGTCCCCGCGCCGAGGGTCGCGATGCGCCGCCGGAACAGACTGCGCTGCCCCTCGTGCAGCACGCTCTCGACGTCCATCACGGGCGGCTGGTCGGAATCCGCCATGGTGTGCAGGGCCGTGGCCAAGTCGTCGGTCATCGTGTGATCCCTTCGAGTTCGATCGCCGACGCGGGTGACAACAGCACCCGCAGATGGGCCAGCGCCCGGGCCGTCTGGCTCTTGACGGTTCCGGTGGAGCACCCGAGTACGTCCGCGGCTTCCTCGACCGACAGGTCGCAGTAGTAGCGCAGCACTACGGTCGCCCGCTGCCGCGGCGCCAGCTGCGCCAGCGCACCGCGCAGGTCGAGGGAGGCGTCGGCGTCGAGTGCCGGCGCCTCCCGGTCGACCGTGCCGCGGTGCAGGAAGGTGAAGCGGGACCAGGCGGTCTGCTTCTCGTCGAGGTAGGCGTTGACCAGGATGCGGCGCGCGTAGGCGTCGATGTTCTCGACGCGGGAAGCGCGGTTCCAGTGCCGGTACAGCCGCACCGCCGCCGTCTGCGCCAGGTCGTCGGCCCGGTGCCAATCGCCGCACAGCAGGAAGCCGACCCGGGTCAACCATGCTGATCGGGCCCTGAGATATTCGGTGAACTCCGCGTCCCGGTCGGATCTGGCCATCGGCCCGCCCTCCTTGCGTGTCTCGCCGGCCGGCACATGCGGCCCGGGTGGTGGCGGGGCCGTGGCCCCGCTCGCTGACACCCACCCGACTGGGACGGCTGAGGGTTCGGTTGCATCGGTGGCGGTGCTTTTTCTTGCGGGGGCGCGGTGGCCTCAGGCCCCCACCGACCTCAGGCCCCTACGCGGAACACCGGCCAGCACACCTCGGTCCGCCAGCGGCCCACCTCGGGGGTGTCCCGCTGCCCGACGAGGTAGTACTCGCGGATCGGCCCCTGCACCGCCAGCGCGTGGCGCTCGACGTACGCCGCCAGCGCGCCGTAGGCGCGGTCGGACTCGATCGGCGGCCCGGCGTGCTCGATGACCGCGAACTCGGCGGCCGGGACCTCGGTGGGCCGCACCCGACCCAGCGGGCGTACCGGACCTTCGCAGGGGACGAAGATGGTCGTCTCGCCGTGGTGCTCGGTGAACACGGCGTCGGTGAACAGCCCGCCGGCCGGCCCGGTCTGCGCCAGCCCCTGGCCCGCGACGGAGGCGTACAGCTCGCCCAGCGCACCCTGCATCCACGCCGCGCCGTCCGCCATCGCCACGGTCTCGGTGATCGCCGCCGCGGGCACGGCCGGCATCGCGCGCAGCGTGATGTCCGGCGCGGCGTCGGCCTCGCCGGGCGCCAGCAGATCGCGCAACGAGGCCACGGCCCGCTGCGTGCGCCCCAGCTCCGCCTCCAGCCGGTCCAGATGCGCGGCGATGTGCCGGTTGCGGGTGTCCACATCAGGCGCGGCCATCACCGTCCGGATCTCCTCCAGCGGCATACCCAGCTCCCGAAAGCGCCGGATGACCTGAGCGGCGGGAATCTGCCCGGTGGTGTAGCGGCGGTAGCCGCTGGCCGGGTCGATGTCGGCCGGCTCCAGCAGCCCGACGTCGTGGTAGTGGCGCAGCGTCTTGACGGTCAGATGCGTGGCGCGCGAGAAGTCGCCGATGGAGAGGAACGGTCCCATGCCTCGATTCTGAGCCCTCCCCCTACCGGAGAGTCCCGCCGCTCCGGCCCCTTGACCCTCCCGCGACCGGCGAACCCAGAGTCATGGCCATGACGAACACCATTGAGATCTCGCCCATCGTCGACAACTACATCGCCGTCTGGGGCATCGCCGACCCCGCCGAGCGCGCCAAGGCCGTCGCGGAACTGTGGACCGGCCACGGCATCGAATACGTCGAAGGCAACCAGTACGTCGGCCACACCGCCCTCACCGAACGCGTCGCCGAGGCCCACGAAGCCTTCGTCGCCAACGCCACGTACACCGCCTCCGGCGGCGACGACGCAACCGTCCACGGCGACATCGTCAGCTTCACCATCCGCCTGGACCACGCACAGGGCGAGGACGCCGGGGAGACCGCCTGGTCGGCGCGAGTGTTCCTGGTGCTGGACGAGGACGGCCGGGTGCGGGAGGACTACCAGCTGACGGTGAAGCCGCTGGCCGCCTAGCCGCCGTGGGGTCCGGCGTGGGCGTCTCGACAGGCGAAATCCCCGTTGAGACGCCCCCGTCCGGCTTAGGCTGGACCCATGACGGACCTGCAGACCGAAGTCCTGGACGCCGCCCGCCGTGCCAAGAAGGCCGCGGCCGACCTGGCTCAGCGACCGCGCGGTGAGAAGGACGCGGCGCTGCACGTCATGGCCGACGCGCTCGTGGCCCGGAGTGGCGAGATTGTCGAGGCCAACGGCCGCGACACCGAGCGGGCACGGGAGGGTGGTTCGGCCGCCGGGTACATCGACCGGCTCACGCTCACCGAGGCGCGGGTCGCCGCGATCGCTGAGGCGTTGCGCCAGCTGGCCTCGTTGCCCGATCCGGTCGGGGAGAGTGTGCGTGGGGGTGTCCTGCCCAACGGCATCGAGTTGCGGCAGGTGCGGGTGCCGCTCGGGGTGGTCGGGATCATTTATGAGGCGCGGCCCAATGTCACCGTGGATGCCGCCGGGATCTGCCTGAAGTCCGGCAATGCCGCGCTGCTGCGGGGCTCCAGTTCCGCCAAGGACTCCAACACCGTGCTGGTCGCCGTCATGCGCGACGCGCTGGCCGCCGCCGGGTTCCCGGCCGATGCCGTGCAGCTGGTGCCCGGCGACTCGCACGAGGCCGTCACCCACCTCATGAACGCGCGCGGGCTGGTCGACGTGCTCATTCCGCGCGGGGGCGCCTCGCTGATCCGGTCCGTGGTGGACAATGCGCGGGTGCCGGTGATCGAGACCGGGACCGGGAACTGCCATGTCTACGTCGATGCCTCCGCCGACCTCGACCAGGCGCTGGCGATCCTGGTCAACGCCAAGACCCAGCGCTACAGCGTCTGCAACGCCGCCGAGTCGCTGCTCGTGCACGCCGATGTCGCCGATGCGTTCCTGCCCAAGGCGCTCGCCGCGCTGGCGGACAAGGGTGTGACGGTGCACGGCGACAAGCGCGTCGCGGCGTTCTCCGCCGCCGTGGTGCCGGCCACCGATGAGGACTTCGCCGCCGAGTACGAGTCGCTGGACCTGTCCGCGGCCGTGGTGGACTCCCTGGACGCCGCCATCGAGCACGTCAACGCCTACAACACCGGCCACACCGACGTGATCGTCACCCGCGACCTGAACGCGGCCCGGGCCTTCCAACTGCGGGTGGACGCCGCGGCGGTCGGGGTGAACGTCTCGACGCGCTTCACCGACGGCGGCGAGTTCGGGTTCGGCGCCGAGATCGGCATCTCCACGCAGAAGACCCACGCGCGCGGCCCGATGGGGCTGCCCGAGCTCACCTCGACGAAGTACCTCATGGTCGGCGACGGCCAGATCCGCGAGTGAGTCGCCGCTGAGACCCGCCGCTGAGACGCCCGCTGAGACCCCTCACGTCCGGCGCCCGGAATCAGGTGTGCAACGGGGCCGGATCAAGTAGCCTTTCGCCCATCATGTCCGTGTCGCGGCCCGGGGGAAGTGGGCTGTGCCTTAGAGGGTTTGGGGAAGGCCGTCCGTGGCCGAGGACAAGAACCAGGACCAGAACGCGGAGGACCCCGGCGACGCGCCGATATTCTCCGCGCAGGAGTGGGAAGAGTTCGAGCGCTCCTTCACCAAGGAGTCGACGAAGGCCGCGACCTTCAAGGAGCCCTCGGCGCGGCAGCGTGAGCTCAGCGAGAAGTGGAAGCGCCAGGGTCCGCGGGACGGCGGCTGGCGGACCGACGGCACCCCGACAGACCTCGCCGACGCCCCCGCGCCGGTCCGGGAGCGGGGCGCGCCGGTCGACTACGGCACCGGGCGGCGCCGGCGCTGGCGGCGGAACGTGGCCTGGGTGGTCCTGGCCGCGCTGGTGACCTCGGCGATCATCGGGGTGCCGCGGCTGTTCTCGTCCTCGAAGGGTGGGAACGGCCGGAACCCGAACATGCCCCCCGCTTCCGGTACCCCGGACGGCTCAAGCGCGGGAACCAGCGCGAGTGCGGCCGGGCCGGTCTCCGGCGGGGACTCGCTGCGCTTCTCGGTCGCGGGCCTGGACTACCAGCTGGTGATGAAGGCCTGACACGCGGCAGGCCCCGGTTCCAACGGGAACCGGGGCCATCGCGTGCGAAATGCTGAACACCGAACTCCAAACGCTGAACACCGAACCCTCACCGCATCAGGGCTCAGTTCTCAGGGCTCAGTCCTCAGCGCCCTCCTCCGCGCCCTCCTCCGCGCCGTCGGGGCCCCGGTTCGGCCCCCACTTGCGGTACATCGTCTCGCCGATCCGGCTGCCGACCCCGGCCACCTCGTCGGCGAACCCGCGCACCTTCGTCAGCAGCGGGTCGGTGGTCTTCTCGAAGTTCTCCTTGTACTGGCTCGCCGCCGCCTTGGCCTCCTCGCGGACGCTGGCCTGCGGGTCTTCCTCGCGCCGCGGGTAGGTGCCGCCCATCACGCGCTGGTAGTCCCCGGCCTCGACCCAGCGGGTGAGCTCCAGGGCGCGGATCGAGGTGTACGGGTGGGTGCGCTCGCGCAGGCTCATCAGCTTCAGGATCGACTCGCGCATGCCGCCGCCGCCCTCGTGCTCGCGGGCCTGCTCCAGGAACGCGATCGGGTTCATCTCGGCCAGGTGCGAGCCGCCGGCCAGCTTCATCAGGGAGCGCATGGCGGCGTCCAGGTCCTGCTCGACCAGCAGGCCGGCGCGGTCGCAGGACAGCTCGGCCTTGCGGAACCACTCCAGCAGGGCGTTGATGAACATGTCGATGCCCCACTTGCCGATCGGCATCCAGGCCAGCTTCGTGGCGAAGTTGGTCAGCCAGAACAGCATCGTGCGGTAGACGGCGTGCCCGGAGAGCACGTGGCCGGCCTCGTGGCCGACGATGAAGCGCATCTCCTCCTCGTCCATCAGCTCGTACAGCCCGGTCGTCAGCACGATCGTCGGGCGGTCCATGCCGATGGTGAAGGCGTTCGGGACCGGGTTCTGGACCACGTACATCTCCGGCATGAAGCCGATGTCCAGGACGTCGACGGCGTCCTTCAGCATCGTCTGCAGCCGCGGGAACTGCAGGTCGCCGACCTTGACCCCGTCGGCCAGCAGCGACAGCCGGATCTTGCGCTCGTCGATGAACCCGGACAGCTTGCGCAGCAGCATGTCGAAGCCCTCGATCTTGCGCAGCGCGACCAGCGCCGTGCGGTCCGAGGGGTGTTCGTAGGCCCGGGAGCTGATGCCGGGGAACCGTTGGCGGTTCCGCTCCGGCGTGTTCTCAGAACCTTCGCGTTCCGGCATACAGGAACCCCCTTGTAGACGTCTCAGTAGCTCACAGTAGACCCGGCACGTCCCTTGCGGGTCGTTCCCGTGACCGCCGGTGGAGCTCTCCAAAGAGGGACGCGTGGACCTGCCAATGAGTTCCCTATAAGCCGGGCGTAATGTGGACGCTATGCATGTCGTTAACACGATCTTCCTGGCGGACCCCAGCCCGTTCCCCGCCCAGACCGCTCCGCACACCGCGGGCTGGCTGCGCTGGTTCGTCCTGGGTGCGGTGATCACGGTCGCGCTGATGGCGTGGGCGTGTCTGCGCGGTTACCGGAACCACGACTCCGACGGCGAGTAGCCCGCGCGGCTGACGTGCCCGCGATAGCGGGCACCCTGCCGGGATTCCGCTACCCGGGACCCCCTATGCTGACCTCCATGTCCGCATTCTCCTCCGCCACGCAGGCCGCGCACGCCCTCCTCGCCGAGGGGGCCGTCACGCCCGAGAAGACGCACGACGGCATCAACCCGCCGCTGAACGGCGCGATCGTCCTGGTCGTCCTGCTGATCCTGCTGTTCGTCACCACGCGCCTCAACAAGGATCGGTAGTCCCACCGCACCTGTCCGACCGGGTAGGGTGACGCGCCATGACCTCTCATCCGACGTCCGAGCCGCAGGCCGCCGGGGCGCCCCGACGGCGCCGCACGCGGCTGGGCGTGATGGGCGGCACCTTCGACCCCGTGCACCACGGCCACCTGGTCGCGGCCAGCGAGGTCGCGAGCCTGTTCGGGCTCGACGAGGTGGTGTTCGTCCCGACCGGTGAGCCCTGGCAGAAGTCCGAGCGCCGGGTGTCCGCGGCCGAGGACCGGTACCTGATGACGGTGATCGCCACCGCCTCCAATCCCCGGTTCTCGGTGAGCCGCGTCGACATCGACCGCGGCGGGCCCACGTACACCATCGACACCCTGCGGGAGCTCTCGGCCGAGCGCGGCCCGGACACCGACCTGTTCTTCATCACCGGTGCGGACGTGCTGGAGCAGATCTTCTCCTGGCACAACGCCAAGGAGCTGTTCGACCTCGCGCACTTCATCGGCGTCACTCGGCCGGGCCACCAGCTGGCCGACCCGGGCCTGCCGCCGGGGAAGGCCTCGCTGGTGGAGGTGCCGGCCATGGCGATCTCCTCGACCGGCTGCCGCGAGCGGGTCCGGCACGGCGAACCGGTCTGGTACCTGGTGCCCGACGGCATCGTCCAGTACATCAACAAGCGGGGGCTCTATCGGGACACCCCTGGGACAGGGACGGCATGAGCTGGCCGGGGGAGAACGATCCGCCGAGCGGCGGCAGCGGCGGCAACGGGGGACGCGGCCGGCGGCGGCGCGCCGACAACCCACCGGAAGACCCGTATCAGACCGCGCAGAGCCAGGGTTCCGGCGCCGGACGGCACGGTTCGGGGGAGTACGAGAGGCCCGCCGAGTACGTGGCCCGGGCCGAGCAGGAGGCCGCGGCGTACGACCAGTACAGCGGATACGCGGACCCCGGTTACCAGCAGCCGCAGTACCAACAGGATCCGTACCAGCAGGACCCGTATCAGCAGGGCGGATACCAGCAGAGCGGATACCAACAGGGCGGGTATCAGCAGGGCGGATACCAGCAGAGCGGGTATCAGCAGTACCAGGCCCAGGATCCCTATCAGGCGCAGGACCAGCACCAGGCGCCGGATCCATACCAGAGCCAAGACCCTTACCAGGCGCAGTCGTACGGATACGGAAACACCTATCCCGAAGCGCCTGCCCAGTACCAGAACCTCGACTCCTCGGGCTTCTACCAGCCCACCTATCAAGCGCCGCAGCAGCCGTCGTACGAGTACGACCCCTACGGCCAGGCCCAGGCCCAGCCCCAAGCTCAAGCGCAAGCCCAGGCTTCGCAGGCTCCCCAGGCCCCCCAGACTCCGTCCTACGAGCAGTTCCCCCAGCAGCCCTCGTACGAGGACCCGTCCGTCCAGCGCGTCTCGGCGTTCCCGACGATGCCCGAGCCGGTCGCCGGCTTCGTACCGGACCCCGAGCCGGCCCCGGTGCGCGGCGTCACCGTCGAGAGCGCGGCCGAAGCCGGCGGCAGCGCGGGTACCGGCAGCACCGGCGGCATCGGTGACACCGGCGAGCCCGAGGGCGAGCTGAGCAACTGGCTCGAGTTCGTCGGCCGGGACGAGCGCCGCGCCGAGCGCGCGCGGCGGCGCCGGGTCCAGCTGATCTCGCTGACGACCGTCCTGGTGCTGCTGGTGGTCGGCGGCGGCGCGTGGTTCCTGTTCAGCGGCGACAGCAGCGTGAAGGCCACCGAGACCACGGTCCTGTTCCAGGTCAAGGACCCCAACGGCAACGCGGTCGGCAACGTGGTGCTGGTCGCGGACAAGAACGAGGTGGCCGGCAAGAGCGATCCGGCCGGCCGGGGCGCGGCGGTGCTGATCCCCTCCGAGCTGAGCGTGGAGTCCGCGGCGCTGGACAGCCAGGCGTTCGGCGGTGCCATGCCCGACACCGCGCCGGCCGGCAAGGACGCGCTGACCACGCTGCTCGGCGTGGATGTGGACGGCGTCTGGTCGATGGACGGGCTGACCTTCGCGGCGCTGCTGAACAACCTGATCGGCGTGACCGTCACCGTGGACCCGGCCTCGGCCGCCGCGGTGCTCGACCCGAGCGGCAAGCCGCTCTTCCAGGCCGGCCGGCAGGACATGACCGGCGACAAGGCCGCCTACTACGCGACCTACAAGCCCAAGGGCGAGTCCCCGGACAAGCAGCTGGCCCGGTTCGGCCAGGTCGTGCAGGCCATGCTGGCCAAGATCCCGCACCAGGCGAGCACCACCACCGCGGTGCTCAACAGCCTGGCCGCGGTCCCGGACCCGGCGCTGCCCAACGACAAGCTGGCCGGGATCCTGACCGCGCTCGGCGCCGAGGAGCAGGGCGGCCGGTTCACCGAGCAGCCGCTGCCGGTGCGCTCCGACGGCTCCGGGGTGATGGACCTGGACCAGGCGTCCGCGGTCGTCAAGAACCTGCTGCCCGGCGCGTCCAAGGCCAAGGACAACGGCGGCCTGACCCGGGTCTCGGTGGCCGACGCCACGGGCCGGTCGGACACCGTCTCCAGCCGTGCGATGGCCGAGTCCAAGCTCGTCGGCGGCGGTTACACGCCGATGGACCAGGGCGTGGTGGCGCAGGCGCCGAACACCTATGTGATGGTGCCGTCCCAGGGCGCGATGTCGCTCGGCGACCAGGTGGCGCTGGCGCTGGGGCTGCCGGACAGCGCGGTGCGGGTCACACCCTTCGACACCACGCTCACCGACGCCCGGGTGGTGCTCGGCGCGGACTGGACGCAGATCGGGCAGGTGCCGGCCGACCAGCCGACCACGCCGAGCGCGCCGAGTTCGCCGAGCACGCCGAACGCCCCGGCGGGCTGAGCGGCCCCCCGCCGCGCCCGAAACCCGGGCCCGGTGCCCCGGCGCGCATGAGATCCTGGTAACCGCCCAGCAAGTGACCACGAACGGAAGACCTTCATGACCGCAACCGACCGCGCCCGTGAACTCGCCATCGCGGCGGCCCAGGCGGCGTCCGACAAGGTGGCCGACGACATCGTCGCGTACGACGTGAGCGACGTGTTCGTGATCACCGACGCCTTCGTCCTGGCCTCCGCCAACAGCGACCGCCAGGTGCGCGCGATCGTCGACGGCATCGAGGAGCGGCTGCTGGAGATCGGCGCCAAGCCGGCGCGGCGCGAGGGCGAGCAGGAGGGCCGCTGGGTCCTGCTGGACTACATCGACATCGTGGTGCACGTCCAGCACGCCGAGGAGCGGACGTACTACTCGCTCGAACGGCTCTGGAAGGACTGCCCGCTCATCGAGCTGCCCGAATCGGTGACGAACGGCCGCAGCGAGCGGCCGGCCGGCACGGCGGCGGCGGTCGCCGGCCAGGCCGAGGACCTCGCGCCCGAGGACGGCCTGGACGGCCGGGGCGAGGAGTCCGACGGGTTCGAGGAGTTCGACGAGGACGACGACCTCGCCGGCGGTCCGGGCGCGTGACCGGGAACCAGGACGGGGGCATAGGGGACGGAGCCCCGGCCCCGCGCGGCCAGGAGCCGACCGAGACCGCGCCGTCCGGCATGGACCGGGCCGCGCACAAGCCGGGCTCCCGCCAGATCGTGCTCTGGCGCCACGGCCGCACGGCCTGGAACCTGGAGGGCCGCTTCCAGGGCCAGACCGACATCCCCCTGGACGAGGTCGGCCTGGCGCAGGCCGAGCGGGCCGCCCGCGTGCTGGCGGGCCTCGGCCCCAGCGTCATCGTCGCCTCCGACCTGATCCGCGCCACCCGCACCGCCGACACCCTGGCCCGCCTCACCGACCTGCCGGTCAGCCTCGACGAGGGCCTGCGCGAGACCTACGCCGGCCGCTGGCAGGGCCTGAACGACGACGAGATCATCGCCCGCTACCCCGAGGAGTTCGCCGCCTTCCGCCGCGGCGAGCCGATCCGGCGCGGCGGCGGCGAGTTGGAGGTCGAGGTCGCCGATCGCGTGGTCCCGGCCATCCTGCGCGGCCTGGAGAAGGTCCCGCCCGGCGGCATCCTGGTGGTGGCCACCCACGGCGGCGCGGCGCGCGTGGCGCTCGGCCGCATGATGGGCCTGCCGGCCGAGCTGTGGAGCGCGCTGGGCGGCCTGTCGAACTGCTGCTGGTCCATCCTCGGCGAGGCCCGCCGCGGCTGGCGGCTGCTGGAGCACAACGCCGGCACGCTGCTGGAGCCGGTGATCGGCGACGACGAGTAGGACGGGCTTAGAGGCGCGCGGCGCGGCCACCTGGGCCGCTGATCGCTGATCGCTGGTGCCGGAGTGCGGTTGCTCTGCGAGAACACGTTTTCGGGGCGCGCGCCGGCGGCCTTCTTGCGCCGGCCCACATCGCGGGCGACAGAAGCCGGTTGCCCTCGCGGCGCAATAGCGTCGTCGCCATGCCGGCTCCCGAACTCCGTCCCGCGACCCCCGCCGACCTCGACGCGGTCCTGGCCTTCTGGCACCTGGCCGCCGAGGACGCGCACCGCCCCGCCGACAGCGCCCGCGCGCTCGAAGCCCTGCTCGCCCGCGACCCCGAGGCCCTGATCCTCGCCGTCGACCCGGCCACCGCCGAGCTGCTCGGCACCGTCATCGCCGGCTGGGACGGCTGGCGCTGCCACCTCTACCGCCTCGCCGTCCACCCCGGCCGCCGCCGCGCGGGCATCGGCCGCCTCCTGGTCGCCGCCGCCGAAGCCCGCTTCCGCGCCCTGGGCGGCACTCGCGCCGACGCCATGGTCCTCGACGAGAACGACCTCGCCCACCATGCCTGGCGTTCCGGCGGCTACGCGCCGCAGCCCGAGTGGTCCCGCTGGGTCAAGCCTCTGTGAGCCGGCGGGTTTGTGCGGCACGCTGGGACCGTGACGGCTGAGATCTTCCACCCCGAGACCTACACCCGCGCCGTCCCCCACGACCGCTTCGCCGAGCTGCGCCGCACCACGCCGGTGTGCTGGATCGAGGAGCCGGCGGTCGGGGCGTGGCCGGCCGGGCCCGGGTACTGGGGAGTGTTCGCGCATGCCGACGTCAAGCGCGTCCTGCGCGACCCGCAGACCTTCTCCTCGCACCTCGGCGGCACCCAGATCCGCGACCCCGAGACCCGGGACGACCTGGCCTTCGTGCGCGCGATGATGCTGAATCAGGACCCGCCGGCGCAGTCCCGGCTGCGCCGCATCGTCGCGGCCGCCTTCACCCCGCGGGCGATCCGCCGCCTGGAGGAGACCATCGCCGAGCGGGCCCGCGTGCTCGTCGACGTGGTCCTGCCCGCCGGGCGCGCCGACTTCGTCGAGGTCGCCGCCGACCTGCCGGTGTGGACGCTGGCCCGCATCATGGGCGTCCCGGACGAGGACCGCCGGCTGCTGTACGACTGGGCCAACCGAGTGATCGGATATCAGGACGCGGACTACGCCGGCCTGAGCACCGCCGATGCCGAGGCGCTGAGCCCGCTGGGCCGCGCGGCGCTCGCCGCGCGTCCGGCCTCGATGACCCGGCCCGACGGCCGTCCGCTCAGCCCGCGCTCCCGGGCCGGCCTGGCCGACATGTACGCGTACGCACACGGTCTCGCGGCTGCCACGTCCGACAGGGACGGCAATAGCGATGGCGACAGCGATGGCGACAGCGGCGGCATCGTCGGCCGCCTCCTCGCCGAGGGCCTCACCGACGACGAGTTCGAGAACATGTTCTTCCTCTTCGCCGTCGCCGGGAACGAGACCCTCCGCAACGGCATCCCCGGTGCGCTCCTCACTCTTCTGGAGCATCCCGACCAGCTCGACCAGCTGTGCCGCGACCCCGAAGCCGGCCTCGGCACCGCCGTCGACGAACTCCTGCGCTTCTGGCCGCCGGTCATGCAGTTCCGCCGCACCGCGACGTGCGACGTCACCCTCGGCGAACAGGAAACACCGATCCGGGCCGGCGACAAGGTCGTGGTCTACCACGCCTCCGCTAATCGCGACGAGACCGTCTTCCCCGACCCCGACCGCCTCGACCTCACCCGAAGCCCGAACGACCACGTCACCTTCGGCTTCGGCCCGCACTACTGCCTCGGCGCGCACCTGGCCCGGACCCAGATGCGCGCGATGCTCGGCCAGGTCCTCACGCGGATGCCGCGGATCCGCCAGGACGGCGACCCGGTCCGCCTGACCTCCAACTTCCAGAACGGCCTGAAACACCTGCCGGTGCGCTGGGACTGACTAGACGGTCCCGTGCTCCTCGAGCCAGGCCTCCAGCCGGTCCACGAACGCGGCCTGCGCGCTGTTGATCTTGCCGCGGGCCTCCTCCGCCCCGAACCACTCGCCCCGGTCCACCTCGGGGTACTCCCGCAGCACGCCCGACCGCGGCGGCCATTCGAGCTCGAACAGGTTGCTCACCAGCGTCGTCACGTCGAAGTCCGCCTCGACGGCCCAGGCCGTGACCACCTTCCCGCTCTTCTGCCGCACCGAGCCGAGCTCCACCAGGCCGGCGGTCTCCACCACCGCCCCGGTCTCCTCCTGCAGCTCGCGCACCGCCGCCGTGATCGCGTCCTCGTCGTCGTGATACTCGCCCTTGGGGATCGACCACCAGCCCGCGTCCCGCTTGGTGAACAGCGGGCCGCCGGGGTGGACCAGCAGCACCCGCAGTTCCCCGTCCTCGAACCGGTACATCAGGATCCCCGCACTCCGCTTCACCGCGGCACCTCCCCGAACGCGATCTCGCTGCCGTCCGGGTCGAGATACGTGATCTTGCGGACGCCGTTCGCGTACGTCTCCTGCTTCGCCGGCTTCAGGCCGCGCTCCGCGGTGCCGGACAGGACGGTGTCCAAGTCCTCGACGATGACGGTCTGCAGCGCGTGGCCGGCGTGCTCGGGCCGCTGGACGATGTAGAACAGCCGGCCCTCGTCGAGCTGCCACACGGCTTCGGTCTCGTGCGGGAAGAACGTCGGCTCCACGCCGAACAGCTTCCGGTACCAGGCCGACGCCGCCTCGAAGTCGGCGACGGCCACTCCCGCGAACAGGTTCAGGCTCACCGGATCAGCCTGCCACGACCAGCACGATCTTCCCGCGCACGTGGCCGCTCTCGCTGGCGCGGTGCGCCTCGGCGACCTCGGCCAGCGGAAAGGCTTGCGCGACCGGCAGCGAGAACCGCCCGGCCTCGATCAGCGGGCCGACCTCGGCGAGCGCGTGCAGCGCCCGCCCGGAGTCACCCCGGCTGAACCGGACGCCGTGCTCCTGCGCCCCGAGGAAGTCCGCGATCGTCAGAACATTGTCGGCGCCCCCGGCGAGCTCGATGAGCTCGGGCAGCACTCCGCTTCCGGCGGCGTCGAGCGCCAGATCGACCCCGTCGGGAGCCAGCGCGCGCACCCGGTCGGTCATCCCCTCGCCATAGGCGACGGGCTCGGCGCCGAGCGAACGCAGGTACTCGTGGTTGGCCGGACTCGCGGTGCCGATCACCCGCGCACCCCGCACCACCGCGAGCTGGACCGCGGCGCTCCCGACCCCGCCGGAGGCGCCGTTGATCAGCACCGTGCTGCCGTTCTTCACCCCCAGCTGGTCGAGCGCGCGCGTGGCCGTCTCGACGGCGGCCGGCAGCGCGGCGGCACCGGCGAAGTCGAGGGAGGACGGGATCGGCGCGTAGTGGGTGAGCACCGCCAACTCCGCTTGTGCGGCTCCTGACATGGAGAAACCGACCACCCGGTCACCGACCGCCACGTCCTCGACCCCGGCACCGATCTCGTCGACCACCCCTGCGGCCTCGTAGCCGAGCGTCTGCGGAAGTTCTTCGTCCATCAGCCCCCTGCGCTTCTTCCAGTCGCTCGGATTGACCCCGGCCGCCCGCACCGCGACCCGCACCTGTCCGGGCCCCGGATGCGGTTCGGGCAGGTCCACGAGCTCCAGGACTTCCGGCCCTCCGAACCGGCTGAAACGGACAGCCTTCATGATGTGCTCCGATCTGAGTCTGACTCCGGGCCGTGGTCGACCGCTTGGTGGCGCTAGACGATTGATTCCTGGGGGTTCCGGCAAGCAGCACCGCACCTGACAAGCAGTCTTGCGAAACGGTTCAGCAGCAAGCATGGGCGTCACGGACGACCTCCCTCATCCTGGTTGGCTGTGGGTGGTCGGCCGGGGCGGCCAGGCGCCGCTGATCAAATACTGCGCCGAAGGCGCCAACGGATACAGCGCGCCGGTACCCCCAGTAATCAATCGTCTAGCAAGTCTGGCGCGTCCGGAGGGCCGCCGCATGTCCCGTGATCAGCCGCGCTTTGCCATCCACGGCGCGAGCGCGAGGTCGGTGGCCTCGGCCAGCACCCGGTGGAACTCGGCCGGGTCGTCGGGGCGGTCGGAGTCCTCGAGCAGGACCTGCAGGGCGGCGGTGATCGCGCCGATGAAGGCGCCGGTCACCGCCGCGGCCGTGACCTCGTCGAGGGTGTCGGGGTAGGCCGCGGCCAGGTGGTGCGCGATCTCCCGCTGCGCGTCGAGCTGGATCTGCAGCGCCCGGCCGCGTACGGCCGGCACGGTGCGCACCAGCTTCAGCCGCAGCGCGGCCTGCGGGCTCGCCATCTCGTCGCTCACGGCGCCGACGCCGCGCAGCGCGCGCAGCAGCACCTCGGCCGGACCCTCGTCGGGCCCGCGCGCGGCGATGGCGTCGAGCGTGGCCTGCACCCGCTCGTCGCTCTCCGGGAAGAGCAGGTCCTCCTTGCTCGCGAAGTAGTTGAAGAAGGTCCGGGCGCCGACCTCGGCGGCCGCGGTGATGTCGGCGATGGTCGTCTGCTCATAGCCGTCGCGGGCGAACAGGCCGGTCGCCGCGTCGACGAGGGCCTGGCGGACCCGGGCCCGCTTCCGGTCGCGCAGGGTCGGCGGTTGTGGTGCTGGTGCGTGCTGGTCGGTCACGGCTTCAGCATACGCAGCCATGGCAAGTTTGCAGTGATTGCATATTTGCAGTGACTGCACGTACGCTCGCGGTATGACCGATGTCCTGATCTCCGGAGCCGGCATCGCCGGCTCGACCCTGGCCTACTGGCTCGCCCGCGCGGGGCTGAACCCGACCGTCGTCGAGCGCTCGCAGGGCCTGCGCTCCAGCGGCAACCCCGTGGACGTGCGCGGCCCGGCCGTCCCCGTCGTCGAGGCGATGGGCGTCATGCCGGCGCTGCGGCAGGCCGCCACCGCGACCGCCGCGATGAGCCTGCTGGCCCCGTCCGGACGGCTCGCCGCCCGGCTGGCCACCCCCGCTGCCCGGGGGCGCCGCGACGAGGTCGAGATACCGCGCGCCGATCTGGCCGCGGTCCTCTACGAGGCCGCGCGTCCGCACGCCGAGTTCGTGTTCGACGACACCATCACCGCCCTGCACCCCGACGGGGACGGCGTCGACGTGGTCTTCGACCGCGCCGCCCCGCGCCGCTTCGACCTCGTCGTCGGCGCCGACGGCCTGCACTCCATCGTGCGCCGCCTGACCTTCGGGCCCGAGCGCGACCACGTCCACCATCTCGGCCTGTACGTCGCGACCCTGCCCCTGGGCCGCCCCGCCGACCGTCCGGACGAGATCGTGCTCTACAACACCCCCGGCCGCCTCGCCTCGATCCACCCCGCCCGCGGCTCCGCGCTGGCCGCCTTCATCTTCCGCGGGCCGGCCCTCGCCGACGTCGGCGACGGCGACGGTGCCGGTGCCGGTGCCGACGGCCGCGACCTCGACCGCTCCCGCCGCATCGTGCTCGACGCCTACGCCGGTGCCGGCTGGGAAGTGCCGCGTCTGCTCGACACGCTGCGGGAAGCCGACGACTTCTACTTCGACGCGGTCAGCGCAGTCCGCCTCGACACCTGGACGCGTGGCCGCGTCAGCCTCGTCGGCGACGCGGCCTCGTGCGTGTCCCTGCTCGGCGACGGCTCCAGCCTCGCCATCTCCGCCGCCCACACCCTCGCCGACAGCCTCGCGAACCACCGCGACGTCGCCGACGCGCTGCGCGCCTACGAACACCGGCACCGCAAGCTCGTGGCCCCGAAACAACGTACTGTCGGCGTCGCGGCGGGCTGGCTGGTCCCCAAGACCCGGCTCGGCATCGCCGCACGGAACCTCTCGGCCAAGGCCATGCCCAGCGGCCCGCGGACCCGATCCGCATAGCGGGGCAACCATGCCCCCGGTATCCGGCATCGTGCGGGGGTGAAGGGGGTTGGCATGCTCAAGGGAACAGAGCCGTCCGACGACGGCTTCGACCGGTTCATGGCCGAGAGGTGGCCGCGCGTCCTGCGCTCGGCGTACCTGCTCACCGGCGACCCGCACGACGCCGAGGACCTCGCCCAGGCCGCGTTCGAGCGGGCCTGCGCCTCGTGGGGGAGGGTACGGCGCGCCGACAACCCGGACGCGTACCTGCAACGCGTCCTCCTGAACTGCCATCGCGGCCGGTTCCGCAAACGCCGGGTGCCGGAGTATCCGGTCGCCGCCGTGCCCGAAGGACTCCGCCTGGTCGGCGACCACGTCGAGGAGCACGGCGAACGCGACCTCCTGATGGCCGCGCTGAACGACCTCGCGCCCCGGCAGCGCGCCGTCATAGTCCTGCGGTTCTACGAAGACCTCACCGAGGCGCAGGCGGCCGACGTCCTGCGGTGCTCGGTCGGGACGCTCAAAGGTTGTTTGCCCCCCATGGTGGTGGGACAATAGAGCCATGGGTAAATCAGAGTTCGAAGGCGAGTCGGCGGCGATCTACTGCCGGATCTCGCACATCAAGGACGACGATCAGACCGGGGTGGAGCGCCAGGAGCGGATCTGCCGGGACATGGCCGCGCGGTACGGGTTGCGTGTGTCGCCGGATCATGTGTTCATCGATCCGTCACGGTCCGCGTGGCAGCGCAACCGTAAGCGGCCGGGGTGGGACAGGATGCTTGAGGCGATGGATGCCGGGGCGTTTCGTCACGTGCTGGCTTACCACCCGGACCGGTTGATGCGGCAGCCCCCGGATCTTGAGCAGTTGCTGATCAAGGCCGAGGAGCGGAACGTGATCCTGCACGGGCAGGCTAACCGGCGTGATCTGTCCAACGCCGATGACCGGTTCTTCCTGCGCATCGAGGTGGCGCACGCGTGCAAGTCCTCCGATGACACCTCACGCCGGGTGAAGTCGGCGCAGGAGGACGCTTTGGCGGCCGGGAAGGCTCACGGGGGACGCCGGACCTACGGCTACACCAAGGACTCCAGCGCGGTCGTGCCAGAGGAGAAGGAGATCGTTAAGGAGATCTACCGCCGGTTCCTGGACGGTGACGCGATCTGGGCGATCTTCCAGGATCTCCACAAGCGCCAGGTCCCTTCAGCAGGTGGCGGACCATGGACGGTGCAGCGGGTACGGGCGACCCTGGATCTGCCGAAGCACGCCGGGCTGATCACGTTTCAGGGTGAGGTGCAGAAGGACGCGAACGGCGACTACCGCACCGGTGCGTGGCCCGCGATCGTGAGCGTCGGGGAGTGGGAGGAGGTGCACCGTCTGCGCCAGCAGCGATCAGCCGATCACGCCGATGCCCGCCGTAGCTTCCGCAAGTATCTGTTGACCGGGTTGGTGATCTGCACCAACTGCACCCGTTCCATGGTCGGGGAAAAGGTGGGCGGGGTGCCCTACTACCGGTGCACGCGTAAGACCAGCTCGATGCCGGAGGCGTGCACGCGCAAGATCAAGGCTGTCGAGTTGGAGGAGTTCGTGACGGAGGCGGCGAAGAACTTCCTGACGTCGCTGTCGCCGTCGGATCTGGTCGCGCCGTCGGTGACGGTGGACCCTGCGGACGCCGAGCAGGCCGAGGCCGACGACAAGGTGAAGCTTGCCGAGATCCGGGAGATGTGGGACGCCAAAGAGATCACCACCGCCGAGATGCGCGAGATGCAGGCCAAGATCAAGGCCCGGATGGCCGCCCGGAACAAGGCCACCGTCATCCGGCCACTGACCGCGCTTGAAGGAATCGTCATCGGGGAAGGCGCCGCCGAATCCTTCGACGACCTCACCGAGGACCGCAAGGCCGCCGCGCTACGGTTCCTGTTCCCCGCCGTCCGCATCCAGGCATCAGCCGTCCGAGGCACCTTCGACTTCAGCCGCATCGACATCGACCCGCCACAACTCCACTGACCCAGACACGTCGAAGGGGCCAGACTCGTGCAAGGAGCCTGGCCCCGCCCCACGCTACCGGACCGAACACCCGATAGCCGCTTCATGATCGATTAGAGGTTGGCCGGCGGTGCCGTACCCCACCCCCGCCCCCACCACCACCGCGCCAGTCCGCGCGTGGTCACCTCCGCTAGGCGACCCACCATGCATCGACGCCTACGGCGCGCCCCTTTAAAGCGAGCGGAGCGCTCAGCGGGCACGCCCGGACATTGCCGACCTACGTGCAGCACATAACCGAGGGCCGGACCGCTTTGAACGATCCGGCCCGCACGCGCTCACCTGCTACTCGGCGCGGTCCTCAGCCTCGAACAGCCGCGCCAGGCGCCGCACCGACTCCACACTGATCGTCTTCGGAAACTGCGAACACACCCGGTTGAGGTGGAACTCCCGATCGGCAGGACCACCAGAGACCACATGGTGACGGGGCTTCGGCTTACCGGTCATGCCACCTCACCCCCGCGAAGGCGCTCCAGCGCAGCAGCCTCACGCGCCAGCACCCGAGCCTCCAACGCGTCCTCGTAGACCCCTTCCGCGTAGTTGCTGATCGCTTCGGTCTGCCAGCCGCGCCCCGCATACCGCCACTGCCGTTCAGCGACCGTCTCGACCCGGACCGATTCCCCGCCCCGCTCTGCCGCAGCCTGCGCCGCCTTGTGATCGACCCGGATCCGCCGCAGCGTGCCCATGCCGACAGAGAACCGGCGCGACGCCGACATGACATGACCGCCGAACCCCAGCATGTGACACCAGCGGTCCAGACCCAGACCCGCGAACTCCGGTCGCTGGCTCAACGTCCACGCTGTGTGCATCACCGCAGCGACATGCCTGGTCGGCGCCCACAGACTGATCTGCGAACGGTGCGTGACCGGGTTATCGGTGCCCCGAGCGTCCTCCGTGCCCTTGGTGACGTATTTCGCGAAGTAGCCCGCTGCTCGCTCCGCCGGGAAGCCCTGTGCCGCATCCAATACGATCGGCCGTGCATCCAGCTGCGAGCCGAACCGCAGCACGTAGGAGCCGAAAGCCTTCGACTCCGGAGCCGATATCGACACCGCCGACGCCGCCGAGATCACCGCAGCAGCCAGTACCTCAGAGGTCGCCCACACCGGAGGCGCCTCACGATCCTCCGGGCCGTCCAGGCGCAGCCCGACATGGAAGTGCACCAGCCCACGCGCCTGATACTCCATCGCCCGCACATACTCCACCCGCACCAGCTTGCGGATCTCGGCATTGCGCACCCCACCGGCCCGCGCCAGCCGCCGATACAGCGCCTCAGCGAACGCCCCCCACAACCGAGTGGCCAACGCGTTGAACAGCACATGCCCCGCATAGTCGTAGCAGGCCAGACACATCGGCTGACCGATCAACACATCGGCCGGCTCATGCCGGACCCCGCAGCCCAACGGCCGGTCATGCACACAACGCGGATCATCGCGCCGAGGCCTACACCGATCCGTCGGCCGTGACAGGTCAGGCTTGCGATGCACCGGACCGAACGACGGCGCCGTCAGCGTCGCGAACACCATCGGATGCTCCCGAACATGCTCCGGAACACCCTTGCCGCCGACGAACCCGGCACGCACCAGATGAAACGCGTCCGCCTGATACAGCGCTGAACACGACCGGCACCGCGACCGACGACGGTTCATACACCGCACCACGATCGCCCCACCCGGCGCGTCTACCGAGGAGAACAGATCCACCACGAGCCCGGAGCCAACCTCGGACGTGACCGTCTCACCCGACAACCGGACCGGGTTCTCACACGCACCCACCGCCCGAACCTGCGCATCAACCTGCGCAAACTCCGGATCAGCCAACAACTCCATCAACTCCCGCTCACCAGGTGGCAACCAAGCGAACGGAGAACCAGCCGGACCCGCCGACCACACGGCAGACCCAGCCCCCGAGACCTGAAACAAACCCACTCCCTGAAGACTCAGCGCACCGACCATGCACCGGACCATCAGCGCCGAACCCGGGCAGACAACCGCCACAGGCAAGACGCCACGGGAGACACCGCAACCACAGAAGACAGGAGCGCTCAGGAGGATTCAGAGAGTGCGCGGCGAAGAATCAGGAAGGCTTCGAAAGCCCGGACACGACTGGATCGCCGCCCCGGCACCGGCCGCCACACCGGTCGCAGAAAGTGTTTGCCGCGAGAAAAAGGTTCACGTCCTGAGAAAGAGAAAACATCGGGATGCCCACAGGTGTCCCCGCCAGATCCGGCAGCCAGCGCTACCATTCCTGACCTGACGATCTTACCGCAGAGCCCTGATCAACGCGAGCCGATTAACGCACCACACACGAAGCGCAGAGCACGAGCATCCCACGTCAGGCCCCTACTCCCGGCCATGCCACCCGGAACCGGACACGAGACCGGAGCCAGGGTCCTGGAGAATATCTTTACTTACTCAAGGGCGGCCTTCGGCCGCCGCGCGCGGGCCGCGCCCGCGCCGCCTGCGCTTTGCGCATGCGGCGCTGGGGCGCCGTTCGCAGCGCACGGCGCGGGCGCGGCCCGCGCGCCCGGGAGCAAGGCCTCTCGAAGGTGAAGATAGTTCCCACACACCAACCCACGGCCACGCATACACGGCCACGGGGCACATGGCGATCGCCGACGCCCACCGCGACAGCCCGGCTGGTCTGCTCCGCCGCTCCTGTCTCCGCCCCGCGCCGAACCAGCCCAGCCAGGCACCAGGACACGCCCGACGCACCAGGCAGAACCGGCCGGCGGGCGGCACCGACACCACAAAGCCCTGTTCAGCTGAACGCCGCCCGCCGGCCGAACCTGCCAGCACGGCAAGCCTGACTCGCCAGCGGAACCCCCCGCGGGGCCAACCCCAGGCCCCGCGGCCGAACCCGCCCCACCTAGGCGCAGCAACACACACCCCCGCGCAACAGGCAGCCCGACCCCACGCCGACCGGGCAGCCGCCGGAACCGCACCCCACCCACCCGCCCTACGCCCGCTCCGCGCTTCGCATTCCTTCGGCACTGCGGCGCGCGTCGGCAACGGCGTCCCGGCTTTGCCGACCATCCGATGTAGACACCGGGTTCTCTCGCTCTGCGATTTCCCGCAACCCAAGCGAACACCCCAGCACCTGAGCCCACACAACCAACGCAATAGGCCGGGGAGGCGTATACGCCAACTCCCACCGGCTAACAGAGTCCCGCGAAACGCCAACCCGCCTACACAGCTCTGAAATGGACAGACCCAGATCATCACGACGGCGCCTCAACGGATACGCCAACCGTCGCCGCTCAAAAAGTACCCAAGACTCCCCAGCGCGCGGCCGCACCAGACTCTGCAACTCACCCCGACGATCCTCGATCACCAGCCGCCGCTCAACCCTGCCCGCCCACAAGATCAGGTTCTCAAGCGTCGGAACGTACGTCTCGGTCTCCCACTCCGAAATCGCCCTACCCCGCACCGGCAGACCGATCGCCACCTGATTCTGACTACGCCCCCCACGTGCAGTGCGCAAGCCATCAATCAGCCGTGAATACGTCCACTGCGACCAGCCATCGATCCGCAGCGAAAGGTTCTCATCTGAACCAGACACCTCACCCATCCCCTCTCACGCCCGCACAAGGTCACCCACGACGCCTACGCCGCCTCCGCGAAACCGCCGAATCCCACAGGCAACGGCTCATCCGCGCCAAGCTCCGCCCACAACTCCGCCTCATCCGGACCAGGCCCGATCCACGCAACCGCCGTCCCATCCGCACGCACCGCCCACCCCGGGCCATACAGCGCCGCCGCCAACCGCAGATCCTCAGACGCCACCTCAAGACCGGCCAGCCCCAGCAGCAGCGACGCCAGCCAGCGGGCCCGCGCATACGCCACCACGTAATTCACGCCCGGCCTGCACACCCAGAAATCCGGATGCACCGACCAGTCACCGGCGACCACGCCCAACACCCTCCCCGACTCGGACCAACACCGCCCGCACCGAGGAATCAGAGTGCTCATATGTCAGTGCACCCCGGTACCATCGGCACCGGGGTTTGATCACCCCGCCGGACCGCCCCTCCTCCCCAGGACACGGGCGGTCCGGCTTGCTCATGTATCAGCGCAGGGCGGGACGCCACGGGGGGACCAGACGCCCCGCCCCACGCACAGCAGGCCGTGTCAGCAACCACGAACCCGCGACGAGACCCCTAGCCCCACGACACGGACAGGCCCACCGGCCCGAACCGCCCGCCGCCGCACCGGCCCCGCCCTCCGCACCGTTCCACCCGGCACGGGTCACACATAAGCCCATGGCGATCACTGGTGAACACCACCCTTGAACTGGCACACCAGCTGAACCACGTTCCCCGTCAGCGACGCAGCCAGCCCGCCCACCAGCATCAACCACCGGGTATAACCCCGGGGCTCACCCGACTCGGCGTAGGACCTACCCGACACGCCGTCCTCCCGCAACGTCACAGCGTGCGCACCTTCTCCTCGACCGACCCGCGAGCCACCGACACGGCCTCACAGGAGATCTCCCGCGCGAGATAGACCATGGTCGAGAAGTGAGCGCAGATGCCCCGCGTCTCGGGTTCAGTGACCAACGAGACCCACCCGTTCACGGCCACACACGCCAACACCCGATGCCACCGACGGTCAATGGCGATCCAGTCGGCCCGCTTGACCATCGCCAGCTGCATGCCGTCACGATCGAGGAGAAACGCACCTCCCGGGTTCGGGACCGGCAACACCGCGAGCCGGGCCACGATGCCCGGCGGGGTCTGGGGGAACTCGTCCTGCTGTTCCAACGTGATCTCCGGCTTACCGGTCATGGGAATCCTCACATGTCGCCGTGCGATCGGACTAGTTAGTCCCCCTGAGGACTAACCCTCCCCCAGGGTGGACCTAATTAGTCCCCTAGTCAAGGACTACTTAGTCCTATCGGTGCCGCTAGGCTTGCGCTATGGAAATGCCCGAGGTCATGAGGCGACGGCGCGCTGAGCTGGGCCTGTCTCAAGCCGATCTTGCCGCCGCCGCAGGAGTGGACAAGCGCCAAATCCGGCGCTACGAAGCAGGCGAACAGCAGCCTCTGCTGTCTGTTGCCGTGGCGATCGCCGCCGCGCTTAAGATCTCCGTGGGCGATCTCGCGGGCATTCCAAGCCATGAGATCAACCTTGCTGGTGACTGGTGGGCTTCCTGGCAGACGTTCGTGTCGGGCGAGGAGATCATCACAGCGCAAGAAGTCCGGTTCCATCAGGAGGCGAGCTTGATCCGCGTGGAGACCTTGACTCGTGGCATCGACGTAGAGGGCGGCGGCTACCACTGGAGCGGCGAGCTTCGCTTGTGGGACAACGAGGTGCTGATGGGCTGGTACGCGGCGCGTGACGGCGGGACGCGGTCCAAAGGGACGCTCTATTTCTACCTTCATCCCCACGGACTACGGATGACCGGCCGTTGGGTAGGCCTCAGTTACGACGGTGAGATCGTTACTGGTTACGGCGCCGTCGCCAAGTCCGAGGCCGAGGTTCGAGAGCTGATCGCCATACAGAAGGAGGCGGGCACCCGTGTTCCCTGAGGTTGTAGAGCTGATCATGACCGCAGATGATGCCGATTGGCTCGGGGAGTTCGTCGGCTCCCTCGTCACCGATCGCCAGATCGCATGTGGCAACATTTCCGGGCCGATCCGTTCGCGGTACAGGTGGAACGGTGTGGTCGAGGATCAGACCGAGTACCGAGCCACGCTCCACACCAGAGCTTCACTCGTTCCAACCATCGTCGCTCGCATCAAGTCGGAGCACCCCTACGACGTGCCCGCCGTCATCGCCACACCCCTCATCGGGGGTAACGAGGACTACTTCACATGGGTCATTGCTGAAACCGACCCGCCGGCGTCAAACGAGGCTGTGACTGAATAGCCCAGGTGGGCGCCTTGTGTGAGCACGAATGACTTCCGCTCGTAGTCACGCACGTACGGATTTTGCCGCCGCTACGGTGGCGCCTTCTCCAGACGTCAAGGGCGCTGCGCTAGCCCTTGCCCTCTTCCGAAGACACCCCCTTCGCTCTTGGGGTGCGTGGTCACCGGAACAGGACAAGAGCTCGCGCCTGCCCGTGGACAAGCGAAGTGCTGAAAGGACGCCTGCGGCGCAGCCTTACGGATGTGTCCGCGTTGCCTCACTCCCGCGTCGCCGACTGGACGCCGGGCGATCCACGAACCAGAGGACGCCTCCGGCGGGCCCTCCCTCGGAGATGCCCGCGACGATCACGAACGTCGTGGAGGTGGTTGCGACCGGTCTTGATCATCTCCTCGATCGGACACCACAAGGGTTGCCGGGCACCGCCCCCGCCGTCAAAAAGGTCACTTGACAACGGGGGCGGCGCCCGGCAAGGCATAGCCTGCCCGACCGAGGAGATGATCAAGACCTAGGCGGAGCGCTGCGGTACAAGCCAGGGCCGGGAACCGTTATCGAGCCAGGTCACCGCATGGTGTGCGAACAAATATTCGGCACCGTCAAGAGCCAGACCGCCAAGGCACTGGCCCGGCTGCGCAGGCACGGGCAGATCGTGGAGTTCGCCCCCACGGCACGAACCACTTCGAAGGATCGGGAGGGCGCAGCATGAGCACGGGACATTTCCCCCACGAGGGCGTCGAGCCCGAAACCGGCGACGCACTGCGCTCCGGACTGCACGCCCGTGCCGGCCGCGTCGACATCTCGCCGCCGCCGATCGGCGCGGTCCGGCAGCGCGCGCAGAAGCGGCGCAGGCGGCGCGGGATGGTTCAGGGGCTGTCGGGGCTGGCGGTCACGTGCGCGGTGGTCGTGGGGATCGTGGCGTGGTCGCCGGGGGGAGGCGATGTCGCCGGGCCGGGGCCGACGTCGACCACGGACGCGAGCTCGGCGAGGCCATCACGGACACCGACACCGACACCGACACCGACACCGCAGCCGAAGCCGACGACGTCCCGGACCACATCGATCTCCGACTTCCTCCTGGCCTCCGACCTGGGAGCCGGATGGACCGGGCCCGTTGCCAGCCCGGTGCCCCGTCCCGGGCTGTCCCTGGCTGGAAGCTATTGCGAGGACACGGGCTACTACTCGTCACAAACGCCGGTGGAGCCTGCTCCGAACAAGCTCTACTACTTCACAACCCAAAAGAATGCGGCTGAGACAGAGGAGGCGGTCTACACATTCGCCGCCGGAACTGGCGCCTCCGTCATGGAGAAGGTGCGCACGGCCCTCGTGGCGGGTTGTGGAGATCCGAAGCTGATCAAGGTATTGGCTTCCCCCTCGACGGTCGCCGATGAGGCGATCGTGTTCACCACCGGGGGAGGGGGCGGCAACATCCTGGTCCGCAGCGGTGACCGAGTCGCGTCGGCGGCTCTCAACCTCATCCCGCCGGGCCAGGACAGGGTGGTGTGGATGGTCGCGGTGGCGAAGCAGATGGCGGTCCGCCTTACCGGCGGCTGAGCGCACGGCCCGGCTCGCCCGGATGGCCGGCCCCCTCTTGATCCGAAAGTTTGTTCGAGTAGGATCGCGAACCGTGGAACCGCTCATCCCCCTGGCCCGTGCCGTGGCCTCCGAGGTCGACCGCCTCGGAGGCTTCCCCGCCGCCGTCCACATCGACGGCCCGCGCTCCGTGGTCGTCATCGAGGGCCTCGCAGGTCCCGAGGCCGCCGCCCGCCTCCAGCACGCGCTCGGCCGCGTGCGCCTGCGCGTCGAGGCCGACGGCGTCGGCCGACTGCGCGTCTACCCGAGTTGAGCGGCGGAGGGGGCGCGGCGGGCGGTTCCTACTGGTCCGGCGGCCCCGACGGCCCGGCGCGTGCGAATCGCCCCGGCGGTTCGAACAATCCGGCGCGCGCGAACGGCCCCGCCGGTTCGAACGCCTCGGCACGCCCGGCGCCCACGGCACGCCCGGCACCCACGGCGCCCCCGCCCCCGCCCACCACCCCCGGCCGCGACGCCCGCCGCCTCCCGCGCCCGCCCCGCGACGCCCGCCGCGTCGAGCCGCGCCGGCCCGCGATCTGGGTCCGTGTCGACGGCCGCTGGCTCCCCGGCCACATCCAGTGCTGGTTCACCCACCGCGGCCGGTGGGCCTGCTGGCTGTCCTACCAGGCCGACCCCGCGCACCCGACCGTCGCCGCATTGTGGGGCCTGTTCGCCTACGACCCCGCGTCGATCGTCAGCCGCGCCGCCCATCCGACCCCGCCGGGCGCGGTCTGAACGGCGCGCGGCCCCGGACACGGGAGCGTGTCCGGGGCCGCGGCCTCAACTGCTGTCCTGCTTACGGCAGCGTCCACTTCTGGGCGTTGGTGCCGTTGCAGTCGTAGATCTGGACCTGCGTCCCCGACTGCGTGGTCGCGCCCGGGACGTCCAAGCACTTGTTGGACTGCGGGTTGTAGAGCGATCCGTTCGACTGCGGGATGAACACCTGCGATCCGGTGCCGTTGCAGTCGTAAAGGTCGACCTTCGTGCTGTCCGCGGTGCCGCCGGCGTAGACGTCCAGGCACTTGCCGAGGACGTGCAGCGTGCTACCCGCCTGGACCACGCTCCACTGCTGCGCGGCGGTGCCGTTGCAGGTGTAGATCTGCACGGGGTTGTAGTTCGCGGTGCTCGAGCTCTGGTCGTCCAGGCAGATGTTGGAGCCGACGCCGGAGTAGATCGGGCCGCTGCCCGGCGGGGGCGGCGGGTTGCCGCCGCCGCTGCCGGTGGTGGTGTAGGCCGCGACGTAGTCGACCTGCATCGTGCCGCCGGAGGCGGTGGAGCCGGTCGGGGTGGTGCAGCCGCACACGCCGTTCGGGAAGCCGCCGCCCATGGCCAGGTCGAGGATGATCGACAGGTTGTGGTCGTAGGCCTGCTGCCAGGTCGAGGTGCCGACCTGCGACTCGTTGACCGAGAAGTACTGGTTCCCGTCCAGATAGAACGTGATCGACTCGGCCGAGGTGTTCGTGCGGTCCAGCACCATCGTGTAGGTGTGGAAGCCGCTCTGGCAGCCGCCGCAGGCCCGCAGGCCGCTGCCGATGCCGTTGCCCTCGTTGCACGGGCCGCCGGGATCGGTGCCGCAGTGGATGGTGCCGGCGACCTCCGACAGGGCGTTGACGTCCTCCATGATGTCGATCTCGCCGTTCTCCGGCCACTGGCCCGGGCCCAGCATCCAGAACGCGGGCCAGTAGCCCAGGCCCCCGGTCGGCTGCTGGATCGAGGCGGTGACCTCCAGCTTGCCGCCGGCCGGCGCCCCGACGTTGGCGGTGGTGGTCTGCACCCGGCCCGAGGTCCAGTTGCTGCCGCTGCCCTGCGCCGTGATGTCGAGGTTGCCGTTGCCGTCCAGGTGGACGTTGCTCGTCGAGTTCGTCATCGTCTCGATCTCGCCGGTGCCGAAGTTCGAGCCCGGACCGGTGTCGTACATCCACTGACCGTCGATGCCGCCGCCGGAGCCGCCGTTGAAGTCGTCGAGGAACACCTGGTTCCAGCCCGACGGCGTCGGGGGCGCCGAGGCCTGTGCGGCGCCGTTGGGCGTCACGGCCCAGGCCGCGAGCGCCACGGCCAGCGGCGCGGCGAGCGCCGCGAGGCGCCGGAAGCGTTTGCGGGCGGTGCGGGGTGCTGAGTGCTGTGGGGCTGAAGACATGTGGGGATCTCCTGGTTTGACGCACCACGAATACCCGCGGACCAGGACCCGGGGCTGTGGCAGTCACAGTCGGCGTCCTGCGTCCGCGCGGTCTATACCAGTTGCGCGCGCAGACTTATGAAAGCGCTCTCACAGGGGGCTGTCCAGCACAGAGACAAAGAATCTTGACAATCTTTGCCGTCAGCGGCTCTCAGCCAGTTTCGCGAGCCGCTGTTCGGCATCGGCGACCACCCACGAACCGGATCCCGCGGCCAGATCGACGACTTCCTCGTAGGCCTTGCGCGCACTGGCCTCGTCGTCGCGCAGATGGTGCAGTTCCCCGACGAGCAGCAATGTCGTCGCGCGCAGAACGGGCGCCTCGAACTTGGTCCTCAGCTCCAGGGAGCGCTCGTAGGTCGCGATGGCGTCGAGGTACTTGTCGCAGGCGCGGTAGGCATAGGCCATGGTGTCCAGGACGGTCGCCTGCCCCCAGATGTCGCCGAGTTCTTCAAACAGTGCCAGGGATTCCTCCGCCAGAGGCACCGCCGCTTCGGCGTGGGCGTGGTCCAGATGCCCCATGCACCAGGCGACGAGATTCAGGCTCTGCGCCCGGGTCTTCTGATACGCCTTCGTCTTCCGGGCCCGGCTCAGTGTGAGCGCGAGCTGTGCCGCGTCCAGACCCGCGGCGTAATCGCCGCGCCGGGTGTAGACGCCGACCAGACCGCACAGCGCCTGCGCCTCATAGAGTTCGAGGCCGATCCTCCGATAGATCTCGACCGCGCGCTCGGCGTCGGCCGCCGCGTCGTCGAGGTCGCCCAGGCCGCACAGCGCCCACTGCCGACGGTCCAGGGCGTACGCCTGGGCCTCGGCGTGGCCGAGCCGTTCGGCGGCCAGCAGCGCCACTGTCTGGATCGCGGTCATCTCGCGGTACCGCCCGGTCTTCGTGTAGTGCCCGACGAGGGACCAGGCGAGTTGCCAAGCCGCGGTGGGACGGGTGTCGGCCGTGGCGGCGACCAGCGATCGCAGTGCTGCGAGTTCTGCCTCGAACCACTGGGAAGCGGCGTCCGCGTCGGTCAGCGGGACGACCGCGGGCGGAGGCGTCTGTAGCGGGACGACGATCGGATTGCGTTTCGGGAACTGGAGCACGGCGCCGCGATAGGCCGTGTGGAGGTAGTGCTCCACAAGACGGTCCCACGCGGCTTCCCGCTCCGGGTCGCCTTCGGGCGGGCAGTGGTCGAGGGCGTAGCGTCGCAACAGATCGTGCATCGCGTACCGGCCGTCGGAGCCGGCCCTCACCAGATGCTCGTCCTGGAGCAGGCCGAGCAGTTCGGCGGCGGTGTCCCCGTCCACGCCGCCCAGCGCGGCGGTCGCCTCGACGGTGAAGTGGTCACCGGGATGCAGGCCCAGCAGACGGAACATGTGCCGCGCCGGATCGGACAGCGAACCGTAGGAAAGGTCGAAGACCGGCCGTAGCGAACGGCCGCCGGCCGCGACGGCGTCGAGCCCGCCGGTGGCCAGGCGGTCGGCCAGATCCCGTACCGACCACCCGGGCCGGGAGCGGAGGCGGCCGGCGGCCAGCGCGACGGCCAAGGGCAGCCGACCGCACAGATCGGCCACCCGCTCGGCGGCCTCCGGCTCGGCGCCGATCCGGTCCCGGCCGGCGACGGCCGCCAACAGCTCGACGGCCTCGGACACCGGGAACGCCTTGAGTTCCAACGGTATGCAGCCGTCCAGCCCGGCCATGCTGCGCCGGCTGGTGATGAGGACCAGACAGCCGGGGACAGCCGGAATCAGAGGCCGTACTTGGTCTTCGTCGACGGCGTTGTCCAGCAGGAGCAGAGCCCGGCGGCCGTGGAGCCGTTCGCGGAACATCGCCGCGCGCCGGCCGGTGTCGGCGGGGATCTGCTCGGTCGGGACGTGCAGGGCGCGCAGGAAGACGTCCAGGACATCGGCCGGATCGGCAGGCGGCCGCTCGGGATCGAAGCCGCGCAGGTTCACATACAGCTGCGCGTCCGCGAATACCCCCGCCCGCGCCAGTTCGTGGCCGGCGTGCACGGCGAGCTGGGTCTTGCCGACACCGCCCATGCCCTCGATCGACGCGATCACCACCCGGTCCGCACCGGACACGGCCGCCCTGACCAGATCCGCCAAGGCCTCGGCGCGTCCGGTGAAGGTGGCCAGATCCGCGGGGAGCTGCCGAAGCGTCCCGGGCGCGGCGACGGCTTTCGGCGGGATGTGGGCCCGGACGTACGCCTCGCGCCAGCGAGCGAGATCCGCTTCCCCGGTCACGCCCAGCGCACGGACGATGGCCATCACCAGATCCATGTCCAGGCGGCTGCGCCCGGTCTTGAAAGCGTCGACGACGGTCGAGGCCGACACGGTCTGCGGGGGCCGCATCATCGCCCCGACCTGTTTGGCCAGCGCCCGATAGGAAGGCTGACCGGCCCAGGCGCGCAGCTCACCGAGCAGATCGATGAACTCCGCCAGGCCGCCTACCTGGCCGGGATCCGGCATCCGCCCACTGTGCGATACCACCACAGCCCTCTCATGGTGACGTGCCGTACGCTTGCCACCGCGTCTGCGCTCGCTCGTTTGTACCGGAACTGTCACGAAGCCATGATCGGCCGAATTCTTCAGCAACCTTAGGGCAGGACGTGACGTCTAGGTGGGTGTATGGATGCCAGGGGGCCGGGCGTACGCGGATGCACGCGCTGTGACCGCTTCGGCACACTCCGCACTTGACAAGACGCCAAACGCTTTATACGTGTTCAGATACTATGCCCATTCCAAGGAGGGACTCGTGGCACGTCAGCACGGCCGGGATGGTTCTGCGGGCGCCGCCCGCCGCGTCACCGTCCGGCCCGCGTGGCGTCGCGCCGTCCAGCTGACCGCGGTCGCCGCCGCGGCCACGCTGTTGGCGGCCGGCTGCGGCAGTTCGTCGGGCTCCAAGCCCTCGGCGGCGGCCCCGGCTGCCAACGGCAGCTCCGCGCCCAGCGCGGGTGGCAGCTCCGGGACGACGGGGGCCACCACGCCCTCGGCGCCGGCGACACCGTTGGTGCTCAGCGCCAAACCGGCCGACGGCGCGACGAACGTGGATCCCTCGACGGGGATCCAGATCAGTGCCGCCGGCGGCAAGATCGAGTCGGTGACGGCGCAGGACAGCAAGGGGGACAAGGTCTCCGGCACGCTCGCCGCCGACGGGTCCTCCTGGTCGTCCAACGGCACGCTGTTCATATCCAGCAGCTACACCGTGACCGGTAAGGCCGTGGACAGCACCGGGGCCGAGAAGGACATCTCGGCGAAGTTCACGACGATGACCCCGCAGAAGCGGCTCGGACTGGAGAGCTACTTCCCCGACGACGGCACGACCGTCGGCGTCGGCCAGCCGGTGTCGGTGACGTTCACCAACCCGCCGAACGCCAAGGACCGCGCCAACGTCGAGAAGGCGATGACGGTCACCACCACGCCGCACGTCGACGGCGCGTGGAGCTGGATCACCGCGACCCAGGTCGACTGGCGCCCGCAGAGCTTCTGGGCCTCCGGCACCAAGGTCTCGGTCCAGATGAACCTCAACGGTGTCAAGGCCGGCGACGTGACCTACGGCTCCTTCACGAAGGGCTTCAACTTCACCATCGGCCGCGACCAGCGCGCCGTGGTGGACACGAAGAACTTCACCATGCACGTCTTCCAGGACGGCAAGGAGATCAAGCAGATCCCCACCGACACCGGTATGAAGGGCTACAGCACCTGGAACGGCACCATGGTGGTGCTGGACAAGCAGCCGATGATCGAGATGAAGTCCTGCTCGGTCCCCGGCTTCAGCTGCACCCCGGGCGTCGGCAACTACTACGACCTCAAGGTCTATGACGACGTACACCTCACCACCTCGGGGACGTACGTCCACGCGGCCGGGTGGGACAACTCGATCGGCACGGACAACACCTCGCACGGCTGCGTGCACCTGAAGCCCGCGGACGCGGACTGGTTCTACAAGTTCATCAACGTCGGCGACCCGGTGACGATCACCGGAGAGCCGGACATGGTGCACAACGGCAACGGCTTCACCGACTGGAACGAGAGCTGGCAGACCTGGCTCGCCGGTTCGGCCGCGGGCCTTTCGCCCGCTCCCGCCGGCCAGTGAGTCCGACAGCCGGTCAGTAGTCACAAAGAACCGGCCGCCCGCGCAGAAGCGCGGGCGGCCGGTTTCTCGTTGTGCCGCCTGCTATTCGAAGTCGACCTCGACCAGCAGATCCGCGATGCGCTCGGGCTCGGCGAGCATCGCGGCGACCAGGTGCCGCTGGTCCCACCGCCCCGCGGCCCACGCCAGACCGCGCGCCAGCCCGTCGAAGGTGGACGTGTGCACCACCCCGTCCGCCACGCGCCAGTCGACCTCCGTGCCGTCGGCCAGGATCAGGTCGTCGTGCTCGACATAGGTGACCGGGGCGTCCGGGAGCAGGGCCCTGACGGCCTCGGGGACGTCCCGCACCTCGCCGGGCTCGTCCACCCCGGCGTCTATCACCTCCGAGGCCAGGTCCAGGTCGAACAGATCGGCCAGGGCGGTCGCGAAGCGCAGCGGGATCGGCAGGTAGGGCCGGCCGGCCAGCAGCGGCAGCAGGTCCGGGGCGTCGACGACGACGACGTCGTCCGCGTCGGCCACGACCAGCTCGCCGTCCAGGGTGGCGCGCAGGTGGTCCGGCGGGGAGACCTGGTCGGCGGGCACCTCGGCCAGCGTGCAGTACAGATCGGTGAGCTGGCTCCGGGTGACCGGCCGGTCGGGGTCGGCCAGGCGGTCCAGCAGCTCGTCCGGCCCGCCCGGCGTCGCCAGCAGTTCCAGGGCGGTGGTCTTCACCCCCAGCGCGGTCAGGAACTCCGCGTCGTTGGCGAGCGCGCCGGCGTCGGCCGGGTCCAGGGGATCGTAGAGCCCGGCCAGGGCGGTGTCGTCGCCGGCGACCAGATCGGCGGGGCACTTGCCGGCCAGCACCGGGGTGCGGCTCAGCCACCACGCGGTCGCCGGGGGCAGCGTCAGCTTGCCGCCGTCGGCCAGCGACAGCCGCGCCGGCCGCATCACCGCCTGGCGCAGCGCCGGTGTCTGCGCCAGCAGCTCCAGCGCGCGCGCCCACGCCTCGGGCCGCACCGTCTCCAGCCCGATGACGCCGGCCAGCTCGGCGAGCACCACCGGCGCGGAGTCCGGCGGACACAGGGCCTCGACGTGTTCGGCCCAGTCCTCGAAGCCCTCCAGCTCCGCCAGCTCGTCGTCGAGCGTGTCCGGATCGAGCAGCACATCGGTGTCGCGCAGCAGCGGGAAGCCGTCGGGGACGCCGGCGGCGTGCAGGACGCCCGACCCCCAGCGCTCGACCCACGCGGCGTCGACGAACCCGTACAACTCGGGGTCGACGATCCCGGCCAGCGCCGAGTCGGGAACCAGCAGCTCCCCGGCCGGGGTGAGGCCGCCGTCGGCCTCCGGCAGCAGCAGCCGGCCCAGGCCGAACCGCTCGCCGGGACGCGGGTCGGCGGCCCGCACCAGTGCCAGCACCGCCTCGGCCACCGCCAGCGGATCGGAGGAGGCGTCGTCGTCGCCGAGCGGCACCGGATCGTAGGCGGCGTCCAGGGCCTGCAGCACCGACGGGTCGGCCAGCATCACCCGCGGCTCGGCCGGCTGCGCGCCGAGGCGCTCCAGCAGGCGGGAGCCCTCGCCGAGCGCGTGCGGGTGGATGACTCGCAGGCCGAGCGGGGTGAGCGCGGCCAGGGTGGCGTCGTCGAGGCTTCCGGCCGGACGCAGCGTGCCGCGCGGGCCGCGCACGGTGCGGCCGTCGGCCAGCGGGACCGGCAGGGCCGCCAGCGCGTCGAAGGCCAGCGGGTCGTCGCCGGAGACGGCGTCCAGCGCGGTGTAGAGCGCCGACCACCAGGCCGGGGGCCGGTCCAGGCCGGCGACGGCCTCGACGACGTCGCCCAGACCGATGCCGCGCACGCCCAGGGTGGACAGCGCCGCCTGGTCCTTCTCGAAGCCGGCCGGGAGCAGGCCGGGGATCACGTCTTCGAGGGCTGCGACGAGGGCCCCGGAGTTCGGGGTGAGGACGACGGCCTCGCGGGGGACGAGGAGGGGCTCGGGCTCGGCTTCGTCTTCTTTGTCCGGCACGGCGGCCGCGGGCAGGATCGCGGTCTGGGCCAGCAACGCCACGATCCGGCGCCGCACCTCGGCATCGACCGGTCCGTCCGCGATCGGCCCGGGCACGAGCCGGAGCAGCCCCGGCGTCTTGGCCGGCCAGTCCCGCACGAGGTCGGCATAGGCGTCGGCGGCCCGGTCCAGCAGGAAGTCGGTCAACGCCCCCGGCGCCAGCCGGCGCCGTGTCGGATCCAGCGGCAGCGTCGCGATCAGCAGCGCCGGCAGGCCCAGCGGCTCGTCGGTCGGCGTCGGGCCGTGGAACACCGGAACCGTCGCCGGCCGGCGCGGCTCGTCGGCGGCATCGCACGGGACCGCCCACGTCAGCGCCCACACCGGCCGGGCACGTTCCTCGACCGGGCGATCGGCCAGCAGCTCCGGCGCGATCGCCCCGCTCGCCGCCACGATCCGCCAGCGCGACTCCTCGGCGCCGTCGGTGATGGCGCACACGCCGTCGGCATCCCGGACCGCGCTCAGCCGCCGCACGTCCCCGTCGATGTCCACGACGATCTCCGCCAGCGCCGGCAACGCCAGCAGCAGCGCGTCGTCCACGCCGGCCAGCAGATTGCGCACCAGCTTGCGCGCCGCCTCATCCCGCAACGGGAGGACGACGGCCGTGTCGAAGCCCTGCTCCGGCTGCCCCTCGGCGGGGAACGGCAGACGCAGCACCGGGACCCGGCCCTCCCGCCGCAGCACCTCGGCCCGCAGCCCGTCGCTGCGCTCGGCGGCCCGCTCCACCTCGCGGCGCGCGTCGCCGGCGGAGAAGCGGACGCTGCCGTCGCGCGAGAGCATGGAGGGCTCGTCGCAGACGGCGAGGACCGCGGCGAAGCCGACCCCGAACCGGCCGACGGGGGAGGCGGCATCGGGGGAGGCGGCGCCGTCGCCGACCTTCGCCGAAGCCCGCAGCGTGGACAGCCCGGTCACCCCGTCGGCGTCCAAAGGCGCCCCGACGTTGGCGGCGGTCAGCGTCCCGCCGTCCAACGTCAGCCGCAACCGCCCCGGCACCCCGGCCCGCAGCGCGGCATCGGCCGCGTTCTGCGCCAACTCCACGACCACCCGGTCCCGGTACCCGCCCAGGACGAGGTCCTCCTCGAGGTTGGCATCCTCGCGGAAGCGCACGGGCGAGGCCACCCAGGCCTCCAGCACCCGGTCACGGATCGCTGCTGTCTCAAACGGATCGCTCACGCGCGGATTCTAGGCCGTGTCTTGCAACCCCGGGGGGCACGACCCTCATCCCGCCTGGCTGCCCGCTTCCGCGACGTAGCCGGTCAGGCACTGGTGGCAGATGATGTCGACCATGCGCACCACCGAGTAATCCCGCCACCGCGTCACCGGCTCCACCAGCGCACGGTTGCACAACGTGTGCAGATGCGGCGGATCGTCGGCGTCGTCGATGCGCACAATGTGCCAGGACTGATCCTCGGTGCTGTCGGTGTCGAGATCCCGGTCACGGGCAAGCTCGTAGGTGTAGCGGCTCACAGTCGGGACAATGCGCCGGTTTGCGGGCGACGGCACGTCGGGGGCACCGTTCGGGGTATGCGGGAACTGGCCGGCGGGCGGATGACGGCGGGGGTCGTGCGCGTGGGCGGTGGCGCGGGCCCGGGCGCGGGCGACATCGTGCGGAGGCCGACGAGTGCGGCGTCGGGATTCGTGGCGGAGCTGCTGGAGCTTTTCGAGCAGCGAGGCTTCGCCGGCGCGCCGCGGTACCTCGGCCGCGACGATGACGCAGACCTGTTCAGCTACATCCCCGGCGACGTCCCGGCCCGGTTCCAGGTCTGGACCGACCAGCAGATCGCTGCGGCCGGCCGGCTCCTGCGCGCGATGCACGACGCCACCCGCGGCAGTGCCCTGGCCGGACGCGGCCCGGTGGTCTGCCACCATGACGCCGGGCCCAACAACGCCGTGTTCCAGAACGGCCTGCCGGCCGCGTGGATCGACTTCGACACGGCCGCGCCCGGCGACCCCCTCGAAGACGTCGGCTACGCGGCCTGGACGTGGTGCATCGCCTCGAAGCAGGCGGCGCCGATCGCTTGCCAGGCCGGCCAGGTCAGGATCCTGGCCGACGCCTACGGCCTCACCGCCGCCGACCGCGCCGTCCTGATCGACGCCGCGATCGAGCGCCAGGTTCGCAACGTCCGCTTCTGGGCCTCGGTCCAAGCCTCCGGAACCGCGCTCGCCGACTCCGCGACCATCGCCGACCGCATCGCGTGGAGCCGGCGCGAAGCCGCGTTCACGATGGCCCACCGGGCTGCCTTCGACCGGGCGCTCGTCGCGAAAGTATGAAGGCCAGACTTGTAATCCCAGCCTTCTAAACCTAGACTGAACATCGTGAACGAAGCCCAGCCCTCCGCCGAAGCCGAGCCCTCCGCCGCGGCCGCCGGCGAGCCGGACGTCCGCCGCGACACCGCCAACCGCCTCCGCATCGCGATCGGCGCCTTCAAGCGGCGCGTTCAGGACGCGGGCGCGGCCGGGGACCTGAGTAATCCGCAGCTCACGGCCTTGTCGCGGCTGGACCGCCTCGGTCCGATGACCACGACCGGCCTGGCTCGGCGCGAGCAGATCACGCCGCAGGCGATGGGCGCGACGGTCGCCAGTCTGGAGAAGCTCGGCCTGGTCACGCGCAGTGCGCACGCCACCGACGCTCGCCAGTCCATCCTGAGCCTGACGCCGGAGGGCCTGGCCGCCGTCCACTCCGGGCGCAACGCCGTGGCCGACAAGGTCTCCGCCGTCCTGGAGGAGTCGTTCACCGACGCGGAGGTCGCGGTCCTCGCCGCCGCCGCGCCGCTGATCGAACGGCTCGCGGAGCTGCTCTGACGCCGCTCCCGGGCTCCACGCTCCCTTCCGCACCTCTGGAGCCGCCCATGCCCGCCACGCCTGCGATACCCGGCACCACCCATGGCGCCGAAGCCGGCACAGCCCTCGCACCCCAGGACAAGACCCAGCACCAGAACCCCTTCTCCTGGCGCTTCACCACCCCGCTGTTCATCGGCTCGGCCCTGAACCCCGTCAACAGCTCGCTGATCGCCACCGCCCTGCTCCCGATCGCGCACGGCGTCGGCGTCCCCATCGGCCAGACCGCCGCCCTGGTCACCGCGCTCTACCTGGCCAGCGCCATCGCGCAGCCGACCGCCGGCAAGGCCGCCGAGGTCTTCGGCCCCCGCCGGGTCTTCCTCGCCGGCATCCTGCTGGTCGCGCTCGGCGGGCTGGTCGGCGGGTCCGCCGGCGACCTGGCGGTCCTGCTGGTCAGCAGAGTCCTGATAGGGCTGGGCACCTCCTGCGCCTACCCGACCGCCATGCTCCTGATCCGTGGCCGCGCCCGCGAGGCGGGCCTGGCCAAGCCGCCCGGCGGCGTGCTCGGCGGCCTGCAGATCGCCGGCATCGCCACCGCGTCGCTCGGCCTGCCGATCGGCGGCGCCCTGGTCGGCGCGTTCGGCTGGCGCTCGGTGTTCTTCGTCAACGTGCCGGTCGCGCTGGTCGCGCTCGTCGCGACGCTCACCTGGGTCTCGCCCGACGGCCCGCTCCAGCGTCCGCTCCGGTGGCGCGAGGTCGCCGCACGGCTGGACGTCCTCGGCATCGCCGGCTTCGCCGCCGCCATGATCGCGCTGCTGCTGTTCCTGTTCTCGCTCCCCACCACGCACTGGTACCTGCTGGCTCTGTCCATCGCCCTCTGGATCGCGCTCGTGCTCTGGGAACTGCGCGCCTCGGCCCCCTTCCTCGACGTCCGCATGCTCGCCGCGAACACCGCGCTCGCCCGCACCTACCTGCGCTTCGGCCTGGCGATGCTGTGCCTGTACGTGGTCTTGTTCGGCATCACCCAATGGCTCGAAGGCGTGCGCGGCCTCAGTGAGACCCAGGCCGGCCTGCTCCTGCTCCCGATGACCCTGGTCTCCGGCCTGATCGTCTCGCCGGTCTCGCGCCGGAACCTGGTCCGCGGCCCCATCCTCGCCGCTGCGCTCGCCTGCGTGGCCGGTGCGGCGGGGACTCTGGTCCTGAGCGCCTCGGCCTCGATCGGCTGGGTCGTGGCCATCACGCTCGTCTTCGGACTGGTCATGGGCTTCGCCGCGGCCGGCAACCAGACCGCCCTGTACGCGCAGGCGCCCGCCGACCAGCTCGGCACCGCCGCCGGACTGCTGCGCACCTTCGGCTACGTCGGCTCGATCGCCTCCTCGGCCATCACCGGGATGGTCTTCCACACCAGCGTCAGCGACCACGGCGTGCACCAGATCGCCTGGATCATGATCGGCGTCAGCCTCGTCCTGCTGCTGGTGTCCGTCCTGGACCGCACTCTGCCGAAGAAGACCGCTTCATAAGGGCGCTGAGTCCTATGATCGGCAGGCGTGAGCGACGATACCGACGCCTACCCCGACCCGGCCCGTGCCGCCGATCTCCCCGATTTCATCGCCCTGCTCGAGGATCTCCGCCGCCGCAGTGGGAACCCGTCCTACCGGACCCTGGCGCGGCGGGTCGGACCGCTGATGCGGCCGCCGCAGACCATGCCGCACTCCACGATCGGCGACGTGTTCCAATCCCGGCGCCGGCGGCTGAATCCGGACCTGGTGATCGCCATCGTCCGCGCGCTGGGCGCGGACGAGGCCGCCGTGGCCCGGTGGTGGCAGGCTTGCGTCCGCGTCCACGGCGTCGCCAAGACCGGCGGCCCGCTCGGCGTCCTGCGGCAGCTTCCGGCGGACCCGGCGGACTTCACCGGCCGCGAGGCCGAACTGCAGCAGCTGCTCGACGCCGTCGCCGCCGCCGAGGCCGCCGGCGAGCGGCTGGCGGCTCCCTTCGTGGCGACCGTCGAGGGCATGGGAGGTGTGGGGAAGACCCAGTTCGCGGTGCACGTCGCGCACCGTCTGCTGCGCGCCGGTCGATGCACCGGCCTTCAGCTGTATGTGAACCTTCGCGGGTTCGATCCCGAGCGGCCGCCCGCGGATCCCGAAGGCGTCCTCGAAGGCTTCCTGCGCGAGTTGGGCGTCCCGGGACAGCAGATCCCCGAGACGCTCGACGAACGCGCGGCCATGTTCCGGGACCGCGTCCACGGCCGCGAAGCCCTGCTCCTGCTCGACAACGCCGCCGACGCGCGGCAGGTCCGCGACCTGCTACCGGCCGCGTCGACCTGCCTGGTGCTGATCACTAGCCGGCGGAGCCTGGCGGATCTGGAAGGGGCCAGTCCGCTGGTCCTCGATGTGTTCCGGCCGGAGGAAGCGAGGGCGTTGCTGGCGCGCGTCGTCGGAGCCGAACGCGTCGCCGCCGAACCCGAGGCCGCCGACCGGATCGTGGCCGCCGGCGGCCGGCTGCCGCTGGCCGTGTCCATCGTCGCGGCGCGGCTCAAGTCACGGCCGGCGTGGACGCTCGCCGATCTGGCCGCGCGCCTGGAAGCCGATCCGGACGGCGAGACGTTGACGAGCCGCTTCCTGGAGCCGGTCTTCGACCTCTCCTACCGAGGCCTGGCCCCGCAGGCGAGCCGCATGTTCCGGCTCCTGGGATGGCATCCCGGCAACGACTTCTCCGCCGCATCGGCAGCGGCCCTGGCCGGGCTCACCACGGACAGCGCCGAGCAGCTCCTGGAACGGATGCAGGACGAGTACCTGGTCGACCAGAAGTACGCCGGACGGTACGAGATGCACGACCTGGTCCGCCAATACGCCCGCAACCAAGCCCGGGCCGACGCCGCCGAAGAACGACCCGCCGCCTCCAGCCGCCTGCTCGACCACTACCTGCACAACGGCCACCACGCCGCCATGCTCGAGGTCCCCGTCCGCGACCCGATCTGCGTCCGGCTCCCGGCGCCGCAGGACCAGACGGTCCTGGTGCCGATGGCCGACGCCACCGCCGCCGGCGCATGGTTCGACGCAGAGCTCGAAGCCATTCGGGAACTGATCCAGACCTGCGTCGAATCCGAACCCGTCATCGCCTGGCAGCTGGCGTGGTCGTTGGTCGGGCACTGCATGAAGACGGCCCGCTACTGGGAACTGATCCGCACCCAGACACTCGCCCTCCAAGCCGCCGAGCGCGTCGGCGACCTCACCGCCGTCTCGTACTCGCTCCAGGCGCGGGTCACGGCGATGACGCCCCTCCACATGTACGACAGCGTCATCGCGGACCTGAACCGCTCTGTCGAGATCTGCCGCAGCACTGGCGACCGTTTCTACGAAGCGCGCGGGCTCTGCAAGATCGGTGCCGCGTGGTCCCAGCGGCAGGACTATGCGGCCGGCCTGGAGTACGCGCTACTGGCGCTGGAGGTGAGCCGGTCCCTGGGTGTCGACGGCCGTACAGAACAAGCACGAAGCCTGAACCTGATCGGATGGAGTCAGGCACACCTGGGAGACCTGGAACAAGCCGTCGACGCCTGTGAGGAATCGGTGCGGCTGGCCGAGGAACTCGACGACCTGTGGTCCCAGGCTGTCGCGCTCGACAGCCTGGCGTTCGCGCACCGCGAGGCCGGCGCCTACAAGACGTCCGCGGCGACGTACCGGCGCGCGCTGGCGGTTCACGATCGCTACGGCGCGGCGCCTTTCCGGGCCCAGACGCAGACGCATCTCGCCGATCTGTTGGTGGCCATGGGAGAGGTCGACGAAGCGCTCGCCATGTTCCGGGAGGCGTCCGGAATCCTGGAGACGGCCGATGAGAAGTTGGCCGAGGAGGTCCGGCAGCGGATCGGGGAGCTGTTGGCGAAAAGAGAGGGATGAGGGAGCGATGAGGCTGGGCTAGCCCCAGCCCTCCTCCAACGCCATCTCGAACCACACGACCTTCCCGTTCGCCGTCCGGCTCACTCCCCACCGCAAAGCTAGCTGGCTCACCAGGAACAGCCCGCGTCCGCCCTCGTCCAGATCGCCGGCTTCCAGCAGGATCGGCAGGAAGTGGTCGTCGTCCCGGACCTCGCACAGCAGCGTCCGGGTCCGCAGCAGCCGAAGCTCGATCGGTCCGTGGGCGTAGCGCACCGCGTTCGTCACCAGTTCCGTGGCGAGCAGCTCCGTGGTGTCCCGCACGCTCTCCGGCAGATCCCATTGCGCCATCGCCTGGCGTACCAGCCGGCGGGCGCGCGGGACCGTCGGCGGCAGCGGGGCCAGGAGCCAGTTGGCGATGTTCTCCGCCGGGATGCCCTTCAGACGCGCCGCCAGGAGCGCGACGTCGTCCTCGTGCTTGTCGCCGTCGAGCATCGTCAGCAGGGTGTCGCACAGCGCCTCGGGGTCGGCGGCGGGGCGGGCGGCCAGTTCCAGGCACTCGCCGAGGGCCTCGATGCGGTCGTCGATGTCGTCGCCGCGCGCCTCGACCAGGCCGTCGGTGTACAGGACCAGGACGTCGCCGTCGCGGATGGGGATCTCGGCGGTGTCGAAGGCGACGCCGCCCACGCCGATCGGCGCGCCGCTGGGGACCTCGACGCGCTCCACGCGGCCGTCGGCGCGGACCAGCATCGGGGACAGGTGGCCGGCGTTGGCGATGACGCAGCAGGAGGCGATCGGGTCGTACACCGCGTACAGGCACGTCGCCAGGTGGTCGTCGCCCAGTTGCAGGGCCAGGCTGTCGAGCTGGCGGAGCAGCTGTCCGGGCGGCAGGTCCAGGGCGGCCAGCGTCTGCACCGCGATGCGCAGGTGGCCCATCACCGCCGCCGAGCGGACGCCGTGGCCCATCACGTCGCCGATCACGATCGCCACCCGGCTGCCGGGCAGGGCGATGGTGTCGAACCAGTCGCCGCCGACCTCGACGGCCGGGTTGGCCGGCAGATACCGGTGGGCGACCTCCACCCCGGCCAGGGTCGGCGGGGCGGTCGGGAGCACCCCGCGGCGGAACTCGGCGGCGGTGGCCACCTGGCCGCGGAACAGCCGGGCGTTGTCCACGCCGAGCGCCGCCTGGGCCGCCAGCTGGCCGACGGTGAGCACGTCTATCTCGTCGAACTCGGCGCGCTCCGGGCGCCGGGTCAGCGCCACACAGCCCAGGACCCGGCCGCGGATGACGATCGGCACCGCCAGATAGGCGCGCTCGGCGACCAGCGGATACAGGTCGCCGGGGGAGTGGGACAGGGCCATCGCCTCGGCCCGGTCCGGGGTGACCCGGTCCAGCCACACCGGCATGCCGGTGGCCATCGCCTCGTGGCAGGGGCTGGTGTCGTGCATGATCTGCACCGCGCCCTCCGGCACCAGCGCCAGCCAGCGCTCCGGCGGCTCGTCGTGCGCCACCGCCACCCGGCGCACCAGGCTGGAGGCCGTGGCTCCGAGCGCCGGCGGGGCCGGGGCGCCGTCCACGAACAACGCGTCCAGCAGGTGCACCGAGGCGAAGTCGGCCAGCCGGGGCACCACGGCCGCGGCGAACTGCCCGGCGACCGCGACCATGTCGCCACCGGCCCCGATGCGGGCGGTCGCCTGGTTCAGGAACGACAGATGGTCCCGCAGTTCCATCGGTCTGTACGTCAGCACTCCGTTGTGCCCGTGCTCTGATTCGTGCACTTATCTGTTGCTCTCGCTCCGGCCCGATACTGGTGTGCGGAGTCTAGGACTGTTCATCCGCCTTTTGGCAGAGGAAGAACATCTGGATCTCCGGTTGTGCCGAAGATGTCTCCGGTGCGTAGGAAAGTACCTGTTCGTGCTCGATGACGAATCCGGACTCTGACAACACAGTACGCAAGTCTTCTCGCAGAAACCCGGTGACCCGGATTCTGCTGTCCAGGAAAGCGATCGGGACGTCGTCCACGTCGGCCTCCACCATCGCGACCGCGAACCGGCCGCCCGGGACCAGCGCGTCGTGGATCAGGCGCAGCGCGGTCCGGATCCGCTCGCGGGGGAGGTGCAGCAGCGCGAAGAACGCGGTCACCGCCTCGTAGCCCGGCTCGGGCGGCGATAAGTCGACGACGTCGCCCAGGACGCACTCCGCCTCCGGCACGTTCTTCCGGGCGATCTCCAGCATCCGCGGGGAGATGTCCAGACAGGTGACCCGGCATCCGGCGTCCGCCAGCTGCCGGGCGGTCGGCAGCCCGGTTCCGGCGCCCACGTCGAGCACCCGCGCGCCGGCCGGGAGCTGCTCCAGCAGCGTCGAGACCACGGCGAGCTGGCCGTCCTTGTGCGGGAAGGCCTCGTCGTAGCGGGCGCCGATGGCGTCGTAGGCGCGGGCCTGCGCCTGTTCGCGTTCGAGCCACGCCTGGTCGTGCGGTGTGGACGAGCGCGGATTCCCGATGACCATGTGACCCCTCGACTCGCGGACGCAGACCGGTCGCTCAGGGACACCGGCCTCCGTATTATCAATGGTCTTCATTTCCGTGGGAAAGGGTGGGACTGATGCGCATCGACGCGCAGCACAGCCGTCGCTCGTTCATCCGCGCCGTGAGCGTGGGAACCCTGGCCGTCGGGTTCGACCTCACGTCGCGGGCCTGGGCGGCCCAGGCCCCGCAGCACGCGGGACCGGACTTCCGGCACGCCCCGCACCTGGACGGCCGCCTGCTGGTCGCCCCGGCCGATCTGGCGCCGTACGAGGACGACTTCGGCCACCTGGTCCACCGCACCCCGCAGGCGGCCCTGCTGCCCGGCTCGGTCCGGGACATCGCCGCGATGATCGCCTTCTGCGGCCCGCTCGGCATCCCGGTCGCCCCGCGCGGCCAGGGCCACCAGACCTTCGGACAGGCGCAAGTCGAAGGCGGCCTGATCGTCGATCTGGGGCCGCTGGACACGATCAGCGTCGACCCGGCGGCCCAGACCGCGACCGTCGGCGCCGGGGCGGTGTGGAGCGCGGTCCTGACCGCGAGCCTGGCCCACGGTCTCACCCCGCCGGTGTTCACCGACTACATCGAGCTCTCGGTGGGCGGCACGCTGTCCGCCGGCGGCGTCGGCGGCGCCTCGCACCGCCACGGGGCGCAGGTCGACAACGTCGTCGAGCTGGAGGTCGTCACCGGCACCGGCCAGGTCCGGACCTGCTCGGCGACCCGCGACGCGGACCTGTTCCACGCGGCCCTGTCGGGCCTGGGGCAGGTCGGCGTCATCACCCGCGCGGTCATCCGACTGGTCGCGGCCCCGACCTCGGTGCGCAGCTACTCGCTGGTCTACCCGACCGTGGCCGCGCTCACCGCCGCCCAGCGCAAGGCCGTCGGCGACGGCCGCTTCGACTGGCTGGAGGGCACGATCCTGCCGGCCGCGGGCGGCGGCTGGATGTACATCCTCGAGGGATCGGCGTTCTACGACACGACCCCGCCGAATGACAGCGCCCTGATCGGCGACCTCGGCTACGTCGGGCCGCCGCAGATCCAGGACTCCGCCTACTTCGACTTCGTGGACGACCTGGCGCCGACCGTCGCGGCGCTGAAGGCCAGCGGCGAGTGGTACGACCCGCACCCGTGGTTCAACGGATTCCTTCCGGATGCGGCCACCGACACTCTCGCCGAGGCCACGATCGCGGCCACGACGCCGGCCGACCTCGGCGCGAGCGGGCTGATCCTGCTGTATCCGGTGCCGACCGCCAGGTTCACGGCTCCGCTGCTGTCGGTGCCGAAGGGCGAGCTCGCGTTCCTGTTCGCGGTGCTGCGCACGGCCGCGCCCGACGACGCGCTCCCGGCGCCGGAACTGCTGCAGGCCAACCGCGACCTGTACCTGAGCGTGCAGGCCAAGGGCGGGACGCAGTACCCCGTCGGTGCGATCCCGATGACGCCGGCCGACTGGCGGACGCAGTACGGCGCGCGGTGGCAGCAGTTCCGGGCGGCGAAGCAGTGCTTCGACCCCCACGGGATTCTCGCTCCGGGACAGGGCATTTTCAGGCGCGCCTGACTCATGTGTGGGTCGGGTGGGTCGTGCTGGGCGGGGTGGGGGTGTTGGTGCGGTTGGGGCTGGTGGTTTAGAGGCTTTTTACGGCTTCGCGCAGGGTTTGCGGGATCCGCTGGTGGCGCGGTCGCTGGGGCGGTGGTCGGCGCTGCGTTGGCTGCTGATGGTCTGGGCAGGTGGTCGACTCTAACTGCGACAGTCAAGGTCAAAGGCGACAGTCAAGAGCGCCTCCGGCGGCGCCTGCGCGGCGAGCGGCCTCGCTCCGGGGAGTGGGGGTCGCGTAGTCGGGCGGCGGTCGTTGCTTGTGGTCGCCTTTGTCCCGGATTCCCCGTCGCTTC
>NZ_JBGCCP010000038.1:0-93603 GCF_041262705.1 Catenulispora sp. MAP12-49
CACGACCGGGGACAGGGAAGAAACCGGCCGCACCATCAAGCCTGACAGCACCCTCACACCCACACCACCCCAACAACACAATGGGCAACAGGATCAACGGATCCCGCAAACCATGCGCGAAGCCGTAAAAAGCCCCTAAAACCCACCACCCAACCGCACCAACACCCCGACCCACGCATAAGCCGGGCGCCCAAAAAACCGCAGCCCCACGACCCGAGGGGGGTGGGTCGTGGGGCCGCGGGGCTTGTGGGTGGACTACCGCTTGAGCGTGAAAGTGAAGTCGCTGGAAACCTTGCCGCTCAGCTTGGCCGTCGAGACGATCTTCCCGTCCGCGATCAGCCGGTCCACCTCGCTGCGCGACATACCGCAGCCTTCTGCTATCAATCGTACCGGACGTACCGGGATCTGCGCCGCGAAACGGACCGAGACGTCGACGGCCTCGCGGCAGCCCTGAGCGGACTCGCCGGTGTCCAGGCGCCAGTCCCAGTCCAGCGCGACGCGGTTGCGGTGCCGGACGCCGGGGTCCTGCAGCAGTTCGGCGGCCAGGCCGGCGTCGTTGTCGTGCATCCGCTCCAGCACCTCGGTGCGGATGGAGCGCACGTTGATCCGTTCCATGACCGTCAGCTTCGTGGTCTCCCCGCACCCGGTGCACAGCGCCAGGAGCCAGACGTCGAGGAGCTTGTGGTTGGCGTTGACGCGGAACTTGCCGCTCGTCCGGAAGGTCTGGGACCCGCACACGTGACAGGTGCGGCGGATGAGCGGAAGGCCGACCGGTTCGATCACCCATTTATCGGGCACGGAAATACACCTTGTTCCAGTAACCAACTTGTTTACCTCGAAGGCTACGAAGAACCCCGCGTCCGGCACGTCAGCGTCAAGTTGATCCGCTTCTACGCACCACGTTGACGTTCGCCGTCAGCGGGTAAGCGTCCTGCTTACCGCCGTCAATCCCCCATGCCCTTCGATATCCGTTTGTCGCGGACGCCGACCACGCGGACCGGCCCGTAATCTCGCTGGCATGGTGCGAGTGACAGTGGCCGGTGCGGCCGGCTATATCGGTGGCGAATTGCTGCGGCTGCTCCTGGGACATCCCGACATCGAAGTGGTGGGCGCAGTCTCCTCCCGTTTCCCGGGAAAACGAATAGACAGCGTGCACCCGAATCTGCGTTCCGCCACCGATCTGTCGTTCTGCGCGGCCGAGGAGGTGCCGGAAAGCGATGCCGTCTTCTTGGCGCTCCCGCACCGGGTGGCGATGACGCAGATAGACCGGTGGCGGGAGCGGTCCAAGCTCGTCATCGACATGACGGGAGACTTCCGGCTCGACGACACCGACGTCTTCGAGCGCTACTACGGCGAGGAGCATCAGGCCCCGCATTTGCTGGACGAGTTCACGCCCGGCCTGCCCGAGCTGTACCGCGACCGGCTGCGCACCGCGGACCTGATCAGCGTTCCCGGCTGCATGGCCACCGCCGGCGTGCTCGCGCTGTACGCCTTGGTGGCGCACGATCTGATCGACCTGGAGCAGGGAGCGCAGTTCGACGCCCGCACCGGCTCCAGCGGCTCGGGCGCGACGGCCGGTCCGGCCAACCTGCACGCCGAGCGCAGCGGGGCGATGCGCGTGTTCGCGCCCACCCGCCACCGGCACGAGGCGGAGATCTCCCGCCACCTGGGCCTGTCCGCCGCCATGACGGCCACCGGCATCGAGGCGGTCCGCGGGGCGCAGACCATCTGCCACGCCACCCTGCGCGCCGGGGCGGACACCAAGGAAGTACGCCGGGCCTTCCGCCGGCAGTACGCCGACGAGCCCTTCGTCCGCATCGTCGCGCACCAGCGCGGCATCCACCGCTACCCGGACCCGAAGATCCTGCTCGGATCCAACTACTGCGACGTCGGCTTCGCCGTGGACGAGGACTCCGGCCGGCTGACCACCATCGCGGCCCTGGACAACCTCGTCAAGGGCGGCGCCGGCAACGCGCTGCAATGCCTCAACATCCGCCTGGGCCTGCCCGAGACCCTCGGCCTCACCTTTCCGGGCCTGCATCCGCTCTAAACCGGCGAACCGAGCCGAACACGGGAGGCAAGACACCGTGACCCGCAAACCGCTGACCGTCGTCAAGTGCGGCGGCAATCCCGCCGTGGACGCCGCGAGTATCTGCGCCGACATCGCCCGCCTCGTCCACGAAGACCACTCCGTCGTGCTGGTGCACGGCGGCTCCGGCGAGATCGGGCGGCTGGCCGGCCGGCTCGGTGTGCCGCAGCGCACCCTCGTCGCGCCGGACAACGTGTCCACCCGGTACACCGACCCCGACACCCTCGAAGTCGTCGTCCTCGCGCTGGCCGGCGCGGTCAAGCCCAAGCTCGTGGCCGAGCTGGCGCGGCACCGGGTGCCCGCGGTCGGCCTGACCGGCATGGACTGCCGCATGCTCCGGGCCCGGCGCAAGTCCGCCGTCCGCTCCGTCGTCGACGGCCGCACCGTGCTGGTCCGGAACAACCACAGCGGCCGGATCACCACGGTGGACACCGGCCTGCCCCGGACCCTCCTGCACGCCGGCTACGTCCCGGTGATCTCGCCGCCCGCCATCGACGAGCACGACCAGGCGGTCAACGTCGACGCCGACCGGGCCGCGGCCGCGCTGGCCGCCGCCCTCGGCGCCCGGGAACTGCTGCTGCTCACCGGCGCACCCGGCGTTCTCGCCGACCCCGACGACCCCGGCAGCGTGCAGAGCAGCGTCCTGATTTCCCCCACCGGCGCACCCGACCCGTCGGCCAGAGGCGGCATGGCGCTGAAGCTGATCGCCGCCCGCGAGGCGCTCGCCGGCGGAGTCGGCACCGTCCGCATCGCCGACGGCCGCGTCCCCGAACCCGTCAGCCGAACACTCGCCGGAGCCGGCACCACGGTGCACCTGGCCCGCGCGGAAACGCCGATTCACAGCTCACGCGAAAGGGAGATCCGCATATGACCGCGACGAATGGCACGCCGGCCCCATGGCGAGGAGGCACGGTCTGGCTGACCGGGCTGCCCAGCGCCGGCAAGAGCACCATAGCGGTCGGTCTGGCCGAGTCCCTGCGCAGCGCCGGACACCGGGTCCAGGTGCTCGACGGGGACGAGGTACGGGCCGCCCTCTCCCCCGACCTGGGGTTCTCGAAGGAGGACCGGGACACCAGCGTGCGCCGGATCGGCTACGTGGCCGAACTGCTCGCCGAGCACGGCGTCACCGTGCTGGTCCCGGTCATCGCCCCGTACGCGATGTCGCGCGAAGCAGTACGGGACCGGCACGCGGCGCGCGGCGTGCCCTACCTGGAGGTGCACATCGCGACTCCGGTGGAGACCTGCGCCGACCGGGACGTGAAGGGCCTCTACGCCCGCCAGGCCGCCGGCCAGATCAGCGGTCTGACAGGCGCGGACGACCCCTACGAGATCCCGGTCGACCCCGACCTGCGGATCCACACGCAGCACCAGACAGTCCAGGAGTCGGTCCGGAAGGTGCGGGCGCTGCTCACGGCGCGAGGCCTGTCGTGACCGGCCTCAGGTGGGCGACGACCAACGGCAGAAAAGGCACACGGACTACCACCGCGAGCGCCGCGAGCGCCGCCCGCTCCCGCCGCCCCGCCCGCCCGCCACGGCTGACCCACCTCGACGCACTCGAGTCCGAGGCGGTACACGTATTCCGGGAGGCCGCGGCCGAGTTCGAGCGCCCGGTGCTGCTGTTCTCCGGCGGCAAGGACTCGATCGTGATGCTGCACCTGGCCGCCAAGGCCTTCTGGCCGGCCCGGGTACCGTTCGGGCTGCTGCATGTGGACACCGGCCACAACTTCCCCGAGGTCCTGAAGTTCCGCGACCACGCCGTCGCCGAGGCCGCGGTACGCCTGGAGGTCGCCCGGGTCCAGGACTACATCGACGACGGACGGCTGCGCGAACGCGCCGACGGTACGCGCAATCCCCTCCAGACCGTGCCGCTGCTGGACGCCATCAACACGCACCGCTTCGACGCCGTCTTCGGCGGCGGCCGCCGCGACGAGGAGAAGGCCCGGGCCAAGGAACGGGTCTTCTCACTGCGCGACGAGTTCGGCCAGTGGGACCCGCGACGTCAGCGCCCTGAGTTGTGGTCCCTGTACAACGGCCGCCACCGCCCGGGCGAGCACGTGCGGGTCTTCCCCCTGAGCAACTTCACCGAGCTGGACGTCTGGCAGTACATCGAGCGCGAGCAGATCGAGCTGCCCTCGATCTACTTCGCGCACCGCCGCGAGGTGTTCCGGCGCGGGGGCATGTGGCTCACCGCCGGCGACTGGGGCGGCCCGAAGCCGGACGAGCTGGAGACCGTCCAGACGCGCAGCGTGCGATACCGGACGGTCGGCGACATGTCCTGCACCGGCGCCGTGGACTCGCACGCCGAGACGGTGCCGGAGATCATCGCGGAGATCGCCGCCTCGACGCTGACCGAGCGCGGCGCCACCCGGGCCGACGACAAGCTGTCCGAAGCCGCCATGGAAGATCGCAAGCGCGAGGGGTATTTCTAGATGCACACACCTACGGCGCAGCCGGTGTCCAAGAACGCGGACGTCATGCAGCCCACGACACAGCCGGGATCGCTCCTGCGCCTGGCCACGGCCGGCTCGGTCGACGACGGCAAGTCCACCCTCGTGGGCCGCCTGCTGCACGACTCCAAGCAGGTCTTCGCCGACCAACTCGACGCCGTCGAACGCGTCTCGCGCGAGCGCGGCCTGGACGGCGCGGACCTCGCACTGCTGACCGACGGACTGCGAGCCGAACGCGAACAGGGCATCACCATCGATGTCGCCTACCGCTACTTCGCCACACCCCGCCGCCGCTTCATCCTCGCCGACACCCCCGGACACGTGCAGTACACCCGCAACATGGTCACCGGCGCCTCGACAGCGCAGCTGGCCGTGGTGCTCGTGGACGCGCGCCACGGCGTGGTCGAGCAAACCCGCCGCCACGCCGCGGTCGCCGCACTCCTCGGCGTCCCGCACGTGGTGCTGGCCGTCAACAAGATGGACCTGGCCGACTACGCCGAGGAGGTCTTCGCACCGATCGCCGACGAGTTCGCCGACTACAGCCGCGCACTGGGCATCCGCGAGGTCACGGCGATCCCCATCAGCGCACTCCGCGGCGACAACGTGGTGGAGCCCTCCGGCCACATCGACTGGTATTCGGGCCCGACACTGCTGGAGCACCTGGAGACCGTCGACGTGGACGCCGACCAACCGGGCTCAGCGGCACGAATGCCGGTGCAGTACGTACTACGGCCGCAGAGTCCTGACTTCCGCGACTACCGCGGCTACGCCGGCCAGGTCACGGCAGGCACGTTCGCCCCGGGCGACGAGGTACTGGTACTCCCGTCAGGCCGCCGCACATCGGTCGCCGGCATCGACCGCCTCGGCACCCGGGACGTCAGCCTGGCCCACGCGGGCCAGTCGGTAACCCTGCGCCTGACCGACGACGTGGACGTCGCACGCGGCGACATCATCGCCGCGGCCGACCAGCCCCCGCGCGTAACGCGCGAGCTGTCGGCGACCGTCTGCCACCTCGCCGACCGCCCGCTCCACGCCGGGGACCGAGTCCTGCTCCGCCACGGCACAGCGACGGTCAAGGCCCTGGTCGCCTCGCTCGACTCGGTACTGGACCTGCGAACACTGCGCCGTGAGCCAGGGCCGGAAGCCCTGCGAGCCAACGACATCGGCCGCGTACACCTGCGCACCGCCTCGCCCCTGCCCCTCGACGACTACGCCGAACACCGACGGACCGGCTCGTTCCTCCTGGTCGACGAGGCCGACGGAACGACGCTGACGGCGGGGATGGTGGGCGAACCGTTGGGAGGCGACACCGTGACAAAGCTCTGAGACTCCCCTCCACCGGGACACCCGCTCAGCCGATCGGCTGGGCGGGTGTTCGCATGGGCGCTGCTCACCGCAGGCAAGCCATATGCTCACCGCAGGCAAGCCAAAGCCCCCGGCGCGAAGCCGGGGGCGTTCGAACAGTCGCCGCCTCACACTGCCGCGGCGGCAGCCTCCTGGGCTCCCTCCTCAGCTCCCTGCTCAACCGGCTCCACAAACGAGCCCCGCACCGCGAACGCGATGGCCGACACCACGAGCATGACGACCACCACGCCGAGGAAGGCCGCGCGGGTGCCGGAGAGGTTCAGCACCAGTCCGCCGAGCTGCGCCCCGAGCGCGGCGCCGCCGATGGTCACGGTGATGGCCCAGGTGAAGGCCTCGGTGACGTAGTCCGCGCGGGCTGTGCGGGACACCAGGACGTACGAGATCGCGGTGGCCGGCGCCTCGATCATGCCGAGGACGACCAGGGCCGCCGCCAGGGACCAGTTGTCCCAGGCGAAGAGCACCAGTGCGGAGGCCGCGCTGATGGCCAGCAGGCTGCCCGCAAAGACAAGCTCAGTGGGCCGCCGCAGCGTGCGGCTCCCGTACCACAAGCCGCCGATGATCCCCCCGACGCCCCACAAGGCGTAGACCAGCCCGAGATCGTGGGCCGCCCCGTGCTGATCGACGAACGCGGGCACCTCGACGTTGTAGGCACCGGTGGCGATACCCGCGACCAACAACACGACCAGCAGCCGGACCAGACCGCCGGACCGCAGGGCGCCGAGCGGGTCGCGCTTGCCGGTGGTGACCCCGTGCTCGCGCGCGGCCTGGCTGGTCGCGAAGCCGATCGCGCCGGCACCGGTCATCACGCCGCCGATGATCAGCGCCAGGCCGGCGCTGCCGAAGAACAGCACCAGGCTGAACAGCAGCGGCCCGCCGATGATGTTGATCTCGCCGAGCACCGCCTCGATCGCCAGCCCGGCGCGCTCACGGTCCCCCGACGCGCTGCGCCACAGGGAACGGATACAGCCGCTGATCGGCGGGATCGCGGCGCCGGCGACGACGGTGCACACCAGCTGCACGGCAACGGCCTTCGCGGGAGCGGCCACAAAGCCGATCAGGGCCAGCGGATAGATGACGCCGGTGATGAGCAGCACCGGCGGCTGCCCATAGCGGTCCACGTAGCGCGCGACGAACGGCGCCAGGGCCGCGGTGCCCACGCTGTATCCGGCCAACAGCAGACCGGCCGCCAGGTAGCTCAGCCCGCGCGAGGCGGTGACGACCACCATGGCGACGCTGACCAGGTAGAGCGGGAACCGGCCGACCATGCTCCAGAACACCGGGGTACGCATGACCTTGTCGCGCACCACGGCCATGAGCGGGTTCCGCGTGGCCGCGGGTTCCGGGGGAACCGATTCCTCAGCCGCACCAGCAATCGGCACTTCCACAGACGTCGTGGACGACACCCGGCTCACCCCTCAGCCGTTCGTCGCGCGTCGATCAGGTCGGCGATCTCCACCACGGTCGACTCGCCGACCAGCTCGGCCACCGTCAGCTCGACCGAGGTCGCCTTGAGGATGCTGAACTGCAGCGCGATCACCTGCACCGACACGGCGCCGAGCGCGCGCAGCGTCCGTGTGTCGATCTCTTCGGACTCGGGCACTCGCAGGACGTCCCGGATCATGACCCGCAGACGCGGCAGCGTGGTCAGGCGGTTGTCGAGGGTCTTCTGCACTTCGATGACTCCTTATGAGATGGACGGTGCCGCGGATCCGGCCCGGAGCAGAACGCACACCCGGAACCCGGACACGCTCGAGGCCAGCAGGTAGAGCCCGCCCTCCCGCACACCGCCGGCGGACCGGCGGTCGGCGAGGTTGATCAGCGGATCCGCGGCGAAGCAATGCCCGACCCTGGCGATGTTCGAGGTCTCCAACTGCGAGAGCCGGAAGCCGGCCTGTACTTCCTTGATCGTCACCACGGGGAGATAGATGTTGTTGTGCAACAAGCCGTCGATCACGTCCACGCCCAGGCCGGCCTCGGCGAACAACCGCTCATTGGCCACGCGCGCCAGATCAGCGCTGATCTCGGTGACAGTGCCGAGCGTGGCCGGATCCAGCGCGCTGGCGTCGGCGACCCACTCGTAGGATTCTGGAGCGCCGGCGACCGGCTCGGTCACCAGACAAGCGGCCGCGCCATCACTGAACAACGCGAACTCGGTGAGCCGCTCGGATTCGGCGGCGACCCGGTCCGCGGTGATCACCAGCACGGTCCGCTGCCGTCCCCCGGCGACCAGCGCGGCAGCGGTCTGGAGCCCGACAAGCAGGTTCGCGCACCGGTTCAGCGTGACCCCGGTGACCGGCACGGGCCCGAGGCCCAGTCCCTGCAAGACCGACGCGATCAGCGTGCCGTGCGCGGCGATCTCGGCGGGGAACCGAGTGGAGCACAGCACCAGCGCGTCGACCTCGGAGGGCTCGACGCCAGCCGCGTCCAGGGTCCGGCGGCCGGCTTCCACAGCGAGTTCGGCAATGGACAGCGCCGTACGGTGCACCTGGCCCCAACCCCACAACTCGGGATCAGGCACCATCAAAGCCCGGTCGACGAAATCGGCGAACCCCTCGATCTCGTCGTGCTTCATCGTGATCTCGCCGAGCACGTACCGGGGCGCGCGAAGGCATACCGCAATACTCTGATTCACCGCCATCTCACGCCAACTTCCGACGCAGGAAGTCAGCGATCAAGCCCATGGCGTCCCGCGCAACGGGAAGGATCGACGACAGGGCAAGGAACCCGTGCGTCAGATCCTCGTAGTGGTGAAACTCCACCGGCACACCAGCCCCGGTGAGCACATCGACATAGTCCTTGCCCTCGTCGGCAAGCGGACAATACTCGGCGGTCATCACCAGCGCAGCCGGAAGCCCGCTGTGATCGGCCGCGTCCAGCGGCGAGGCCAAAGGCGATTCACCGTCGGCGCGTTCGGCGAGATACACGTCCCAGAACCATTCCGACGAATACGCGTTGAAGAACATCGGGTCTTTGTTCTCCCGCATGGACTTCGTGTCCGCGTACGCACGAAAAGGCGGATAGACCAGCGCCTGCGCGGCGATCTCCGGCCCGTCCTCATCGTCCTTGGCCAGCAACGTCATCGCCGCGGCCAGATTGCCGCCGGAGCTGTCTCCGCCGACGGCCAATCGCGAGCCGTCGGCACCAAGCTCGCCGGCATGCTCCGCGACCCACTTCACGGCGGCATAGCAGTCCTCGACCGCTGCCGGGAACGTGTGCTCGGGCGCCAGGCGATAGCCCGCGGACACCACCGTGCACGGCACCATCTTGGCCAACGCACGACAGATCGCGTCCGACGTCTCCAGCGAACCGACAACCCAGCCGCCGCCGAAGAAGTACATCAGCACCGGAAGCGGAGTCTCGCTCTGCGGGCGGTAGACCCGGATCGGCTGCTCGCCAGCCGGGCCCGGAACGCTCAGCTCGAAGATCTCTTCGGGGTGGTCGTGCCAGGTCCAGGCAGTGGCCTCGGTCTCCGCATCCGCCTTCCGGGCCGCGTCTATGCTCATCGTGTAGAGCGGCGTGAATCCGGTCTCGACACGAAACTCCCTGACACGCTTGATAATCGGGTCAAGCGGCATTGAAGGTTTCCCCCATCCTGAGGCATCGCCGATGCGCACCGGTGGGCCGGACGGCGAATCGGTCCATTGTGAAAAAATGCTACGGAGCCACCGGAGCACGCGTATCCGCACCACGTTCGCCCGCCAGGGCGTATCCCGTGGGGATCTCCTCCAGCCGGGTAATCAGCTCGCTGACGCGCGCCGGCTCAGGATGTGCCGTGATGCGGTAGTCAAGCGTGTCCAACACGGACGCGACACGATCCCGCAGATGACTCACGGAATCACCGCCGAGCGCGAACCGGATGAAGAAGTTCTCCTTGTCCAGGCTGGTGATCCGGAACCCGTCGGCGGCCTCCGCGTCGATGACGCCGGGCAGCGCACGCAGGTCCTCGGCGGTGGTCCTGATCTCGACGACGCCGAGCCGGTCCGCCTCCACGTCGAACAGGCCGATGACCGGATGGTCGCGCAGCGGGGCCACGCCTTGGGCCGGGAGGGCGAATTCGCCCAGCGCCATGGAGACGAACGCCTCCATCGGGTCGATCCCGCTGAGCTCGCGGATCACCGCGGAGTACATGCCGCCGGCCGGCCGCGGGTTGATCTCCACCAGCTCCGGCCGACCGTCCAGGTCGACCCGAGCCTCGATGTGCATCCAGACCTGGTCCAGGCCCAGGTCCGCGGCGAGCGTGCCGATCATCTCCGTCAGGGCTTCCACGCCGGCCCGCACATGCTCCTGTTGCGGCGGCTGGATCTGGAGCCCCGCATTGTGATGCCGCCGGTCATCGTGCTCGGGCCGCTCGACCGCCATGAGCGGATGGAAGCGGCCGGCCAGGACGGGGCCGTCCACCGAGAACTCCGTCCCCGGCAGGAACGCCTCGATGATCAGCTCGGTGCCGGCCAGGCCCAGGTCGGCCAGGTGCCTCTGGTAGGCCAGGAGTTCGGCCCGGCTGTCCACCCGCTCGACCAGCCACGAGGCCGCGCTTTCGCGGGAGGGTTTGACGATGGCCGGGAAGAAGTCCGCCTCCGCCGGATCGTCGGTGAAGCGCATGGCGGACAGATTCAGGGCTCGCATACGCTCGCGAACCAGGGTCTTGCTGGCCAGGACGTCGTGGCCGGCGCTGACGCCCGGCAGGCCGTAGTGCGCGGCGAGGACGCCCTGCCAGGGCATCAACGGCTCGACCTGGTTGACGACGGCGATCGGGACGATGCCGCGTTCGTCGAGCCGGGCGATGAGGGCGGCCGGGTCCTCGCGGTCCCAGTCCACCAGGACATGGTCGTCGCATTCGTCGCGGATGCGGTCCTCGGAGGAGGCCGAGACCAGAACGGTCCGCAGGCCGCGGGCCTTCACCTGTTCGACCGCCAGGGCCACGCTGCTGGCGTTGATCCACTTGGAGAGGATGAGCACGGATTTCACGTCGTCACCTTCACGAGGTCGAGCTACAGGTCGAGCTACAGGTCGAGCTACAAGGAGTGGACTTCCCCCGCGTTCGCCGACGGGTCTCCCGGCCACAGCCGGAGTTCCCCCAGGTCCGGACGCATCACCACCGCCGCGACGGTCCGCTCGCGCCGGATGTCCCCGTTGTCCGGCACGAAGATCGGCCGCGCCGCCAGGAGCCGGTGATGGCCCGCGACGTCACCCGCCTCCGGGATGCCGGCCTTGAGCACCGTCTCCAGACGCCGCTTCGAGGAGTTCTTGGCGAAGACGTTGATCTCGTCCCGCGCCGCGAAGTCCGGATCCAGGAAGTGGTTGGTGTGCACCAGTTCGCCGCCTTCGAGGACCCGGCGTTCGGAGCCGAGCGCCTCGACGCAGACAGTCCGGTACGCGCCGCAGATCATGAAGGACCGCGAGCTGGCCAACGGCAGGCCGCGCAGGATCTCGACAGCCTGATCGACGGTGTCGGCGGTGTCCAGCACGTGCCGGATCGCCAGGTACGGCGGGACCCCCGGCTCCCAGTCGCCGCCGAGCACAAGGTTCAGGCCCACGGCGACGCCGGCGTCGTTGACCCCGAGGTAGCCCAGGAGCCCCGCGAAGCTGAGCACCAGGGAGCGGTGCCGCGGCCCGGAGACCGCCAGGACGGCGATCTGGTCGTCGAGGTTCCCGTTCAGATCGACGGTCTGCGCCAGCACCGGCCGGCCCAGCACCGAGGCGTAGGTCGTGCAGTCCCCGCCGGTGACCCGGCTGTATCCGAGCACTTCCCGGCGCAGTTGCAGCAACCAGGCCGCGTCCCGGTCGATGTCCGCCCCGGCAGCCAGGCCGTCGATCTCCTCGGCGAGCTCCGGCAGGACTTCGCCGACGACGGCGCGGTGGGCTTCGATGGCCGGACGCAACGAGTCCAGGTCCAGGGGACGAGCTGTACCCGTGTCCGTATCTGTACCCGTACCCGAGACTGTGTCTGCATCCGTATACGCATCGGTGAGATGCCCGAGGCGCGCGAGCGAGTCGTCCAGGAAGGCGCGCAGCCGTCCGCCCGCCGCACGCCCGTGGGTGTACCCGCGGGCGTACGGCGATCCGGAGAGCTCCAGGAACTGCGCGCTGGTCACGCGCATGGATTGCCAGCCTTGCCGGTTCGGCTGAGCTGGTCCTGGATCGAGGGCCATTCGGCGCGGAGCACCGAATAGTAGATCGCGTCGCGCCGCCGCCCCTCGGGCATCGGGTTGAAGCCGCGCAGCACGCCTTCCTCGAAGGCGCCGATGTTGCGCAGTCCGGCGCGGGCCTGGAGGTTCAGCACATCGGTCTTGAACTCGACGCGCTCGGCGCCCAGGACGTCGAAGGCGTGCCGCATCAGCAGGTACTTGACCCACCGGTTGACGCCCTTGCCCTGGAAGTCGGTGCCGAGCCAGGACCAGCCGATCTCCAGCCGCAGATCGGGCTCGGAGAGGTTGCCGTAGCTGGAGCTGCCGGCGACCAGCCCGGTGCCCTTGTCGACGACGACGTAGCACGCGCGCTTGCCGCTGCTCTGGTCGGCGAGCATGGCGTCGAAGAACTTCTCGAAGTCCGCGTCGGTCTGGACCCGGGAGACGAAGTACCTCCAGATCCGGTCGTCGAAGGCGATCTTCCGCAGCGCCGCGCGGTCGTCCTCGGTGACCGGATGGAGCTCGACGTGCTCGTTCTCCAGGAGCGCGGAGGCATTCTGGTTCCACGGCAGGTGGCTCAAGGGGCTCACCCCTTCTGCCCGGCGTGCGGCCGCAGGGCGCCCACGACGCTGCCGAGCGTGCGCATGCCGGCCAGGTCGTCCTCGGTGAAGTTGTCCAGGCCGACGTCGGCCGCCTTGCACAGCGAGGTCAGGAACAGGACCTTGTTGAGCGAGGTGATCCCGTAGGTGTTCACCAGGTCCTCCTCCAGGTCCAGGGCCGCGGGGTCGGGATGGTCGCGCAGCACCCGGGAGAGCCGTTCGCGGGCCAGGGTTTCGAGGTCAGCGGTGTCGAGGGCAGCGGTTTCGAGGGCAGCGGTTTCGAGGGCAGCGGTTTCGAGGGCAGCGGTTTCGAGGGCAGCGGTTGCGAGGTCAGCGGGCATGGATGCCTACCTTCGGGTCGTCGATGAGGTCGCGGTGGCGCTCCGCGATGCGGATCCGGATCGGCTTGAACTGGGATGTCAGGAGCCCGTTGTCGATGGTGAACGGCTCGGCGGCGACCACGACGCGGCAGATGCGCTCGTCGGCCTCGCCGGCGGCGTTGACGGCGTGGAGCGCCTCGGCGATCGCGGCGGTGTCGCTCCCGCCGGGATGCGGCGAGACGACGGCGACCAAACCGGCCGGGCTCGGGTGGTACAGGACGCACTCGGCCACCGCGCCGGTGTCGCGGAACCGGGTCTCGATGGGCCTGACGATGATCTTCTTGGCGTTGTCCAGGACGATGACGTCGTCGGCGCGCCCGAGGATGTAGAGGAACCCGTCCTCGTCCAGGCGGCCGAGGTCGCCGGTGCGGACGACGCCGCCGGGGGTGAACATCCGCTCGCTGTCGCCGGGCGCGGCGTAGGTGTAGGCGGTGTTGACCGGGTGGTCGCTGCGGACGCAGACCACGCCCTCGTCGTCGATGACGATCTGCTTGCCGGGCAGCGGCCGGCCGACGCTGCCCTCGCGGTGCGCACCGGGGTGGTTCTTGGTGGTGATGCAGGTTTCGTTGAGGCCGTAGCCCTCGTAGAGGGGAAGGCCCGCCTCGGTGTAGAACCTGAGCGTCGCCTGGTCGGCGGGCGCCGAACCCGTCCACAGGTAGCGGACGCGGTCGCCGAACAGCTCCTGAGCGGCTTTCCCGGTCTCGACGCCGTCGGCGATCAGGTCTTCGATGTGCCGCTTGGCGGTGTCGAAGAAGGCCGGAACGCCCATGACGACGGTGGGCCGGATCGCCGACATCACCGCGAACACCGACTGGTACGTCGTGATGGTGATGTCGTGTCCCCAGTACAGCGCGGAGTAGAGCCAGTAGCGCTGTTGGAGAAGGGACAACGGAAGGAAAGTCAGGATGTTGTCGCCGGGCTGGTGGTCGAACAGACTCTGCACCGCGTGCAGGGAGGAGTCGATGCTGCCGGCTGTGGCTTCCAGTCCCTTGGGGACCCCGGTGGAGCCGGAGGTGAACTTGACGGTGGTGCAGTCCGTGGCGCCCCACACCGCCGGCTCGAACTCGCCACTGTTGTCAGCTTCCTGCGAATCGCCGGTGACCGTCGCGATCGGCACCGCCTGGGGCGGGGCGTCGTCCGGCAGCTGCACATCCGTGTAGAGCAGGTCCAGGTCGTAGCCCTGGATCAGGTCGGCGTCGGGACTGAACTTGCCGGGTTCGAACCCCGCGGTCTGCGCCTTGACCATGAGGCAGGCGACATCGAGCAGGGCCCACTCCATGCGGTTCGCCGACAGGATGCCGACGCGGTCGCCGGCACCGATGCCCCGGCGGCGCAGCGCGGCCGCGACGGCGCGCGCCCGGTCGTGGAACTCGGCGAGCGGCCAGGTGATGCGGTGGCCCAGGCCCGTGACGGTGATGGTGCCCTCGTGCGCGGGCCGGGCCGCGACGATGCGGTTGATGATCGATTCAGTCATCGCCGGACGTCCGCGGCGAAGAACGCGGTGCCCGTCAGGGTGCTGCGACTGCCCGGCTCGACCAGGTCGGCGGTGTCCGGCCAGCTGTCGATCGCCGGGATGCCGAGCGCGGCGGCCAGCTTGGCCGAGAAGCGCGGCAGCACCGGGGCCGAGACGGTGGCCAGCAGCCGGGCCGCGGCCAGCTCCAGGGCGATGGCGGTGCGGGCCTCGGAGCTCCAGCGGTCCAGCCCGGCCAAAGCGGCCTGCTGGCGGGAGAAGGCCCGCACGTCGTCGACGATCTGGTCGAGCACGGCCGCGGCGGACCGCAGCGAGAAGCCCTCGGGGTTGAGCGCGGCGGTGGCCTCGTCGAGCCGCAGTGACAGTTGGGCCAGGAACGCGGTGTGCTCGCCGGTCCAGGTGCCCGCGTCGGGGGCCACGCCGTCGTAGCGGGAGTCGAGGCGCCGGCCCAGATCGTGCAGCCAGTCCTGCCACCGGCCGACGAGGGTGTCGGCGCACTCGCGGGCGAAGTCGGCGCGGCGGAAGTCGGTGCGCTCGCCTTCGGGGCGGGTGCGGGACAGGTAGAAGCGGACGGCGTCGACCGTGTCAGGGGTCAGGATCTCCTTGCCCCAGATGGCGTGCCGCCGGCTGGTGGAGAACTTCTGGCCCTCCAGGAGGTAGAACTCGTTGACGTGGTAGTCGATGTCCGGGTCCCACTCCGGGTACGCCAGCTGGTACAGGACCGGGTAGAGGATCGAGTGGTAGAAGCTGTTGTCGTACCCGAAGAAGTGCACGATCTTCCAGTCGCGCGAGGGCTCCTCACGGGACCAGCGCTCCCCCAGCTCGGCGCCGAGGCGTTCGATGCCGTGCAGGAAGCCGTAGCTCATCTCCGGCCAGACCCAGATCACCTGGCCGTCCAGGCCGGTCTCGGCGGGCCGCACCCCCCAGTCGGAGGGATGCGAGACCGGCAGGTCCAGCCGCTCGTGGGCGAAGACCCGCTGGGCCAGCTCGCGCAGCCGGACCGGGACCCGGCCGAGCCGGTGGTGGGCGGCGACCGCTTCGGCGAACTCGTGCAGCGGCAGCGTGTAGCGCTCGGCCTCGCCCTGCTTGGGCGCCTTGCCGCTGATGCCGGAGGCCGGGTCGACGAGGTCCGCGACCAGGTTGGGCTCGCCGCACTCCTCGCAGATGTTGCCGCCGGCGTGGCTGAAGCACGCGGGGCAGGTGCCGCCGACGTTGACCTCGTAGAGGTACTCGTCCGTCTCGCCGTCGAACAGGGCGGGCGTCGCCTTGGGGCTGACGTGCCCGGAGCCGACCAGACGCGTGAAGTAGTCCTGGAGGCCCTCGGAATAGCCCTGCTCGACGCTGGTGACGTAGTACTCGTCGACCCCGATGTCCATCGCCTTCAGCGTCGCGGCGATCTCGGCGGAGTAGTGGGCCGCGGCCTCGGCCGGAGTGGTGCCGTCCTTGGCCGCGACGGCCGTGACGTAGCTCTGGAAGTCGTCGCTGCCGGTCAGGTGCCAGGCCCGGTTGCCGAGCAGGCGCTGGTAGCGCACGTAGACGTCGGCACCGAGGTAGGGCCCTGAGAGGTGGCCGAGGTGCAGGTCCCCGTTGGGCGTCGGGGGCGTGGAGAACACGAACTGCGGACGGTCGGTGTGGTTCGGGCGGATGCGCGACTGCGCCGAGGCCCGGGCCCGCGCCGAGTCGCGCCAGTACTGCGTGAAGAAGATCAGGTCCACGTCGCCGGTGTTGAGGATGGTGTGCCCCTCGAACGGCTCGCACAGCACCACGGTGCCGGGCTGGACCAGGTGGGTCCGGCCGTCCAGGGTCAGCTCGCCGACGCCGGCGACGATGACGAAGAACTCGGTCTCGTCGTGCCCGTGGCTGACCGTGGCGGTGCCGGGCGCGACCCGTCCCCAGCCGGCGCCGACACCGATGCCCTCGACCGTGGACATCTCGATGCCGAAGGCTGCGTACAGCTCGGATTCGTTATAGGTGTTCAGGATCATGACTGCCTCTGTAGTGGCCGGGAGAGAACTCGGGTCGGGGTGAGGTCCAGGGCGGCGACGGTCTCGGCCGCGATCGCCGGGGCCAGCCGGTAGCCGGAGCCGCCGGCGGCGCCGGCGAAGACCAGGCCGGGCCGCAGCTCGGCGACGACCGGCTCGCGCCGGGGGCCGTAGGCGTCGCAGAAGACCCGGCCCGAGGTGCACCGGGCCGCCAGGTCCGGGGCGTACCGGCTCAGGACCGCGCGGGCCTGGCCGAGGTCGGAGGGCTCCAGGACCAGGCCCGCGTCGTCGGGGCTGACGTCCCAGCGGTCGCAGGTGTAGCTGAACAGGAAGTGGCCGCGCTCCGGGAGCGGCAGGAGGAAGGCGTCCTCGTCGTGCAGGATCGTCATCGGGTCCTGCGGCCCGGGCTGGGCCGCGATGTGCGCCGCGACGATCTTCTTGACCCGCATGCCGAGCGGGGCGAGAAGGCCGGCCCACGCGCGGTGGCCGATCCACGGCCCCGGGGCCAGGACCACCCGGCGGGCCAGCACCTGGCGGCCCTGGCTCAGGGTGAGCAGGTGCCCGTCGCCCGAGGAGAGTTCGGCGACCTCGGTGCCTTCCAGGATCTGCACGCGATCGCGCAGCCCGGCCAGGACGCGGCCGGCGACTCCCTGCACGTCGGCGTACTGGCATCCGTACACCGGCCAGGTGTCGGTGCCCTCCGGCAGCGACCAGCCGGCGGGCAGGCCGGCCGAACCGGTGGGGGTGCCCAGCCTCAGGTAGGCGGTGGCGACCGCGGCGGGGTTGGCGGAGGCCACGGTGGCGTCCACCGCCCGGATCGGCAGGTCCAGCTCGCCGGCCAGGCGCTGCCAGGCGTCGTGCGAGTACTCGGTCAGGGCCCTGACCCGCGCGGTCGCCCCGCGCGGGAAGTGGACGCCGGCCGAGCGCGCCGAGGCGCCCTGGCCGATCATGCCGCGTTCCAGGACGGCGACGCTCAGGCCGGGGTCGGCGGCGAGCGCCGAGTGCGCGACGAGCGCCCCGATGACTCCGCCGCCGACGATCGCGAGATCCACCGTGTCGGCCAGGTCCACCGTGTCGGCCAGGTCCACCGCGTCCACCGCGTCCACAGTCAGGACCGCCCGCTCTTGGCCGACCAGTCGATGAACGACATCGCCAGCTCCGGGGAGCTGTTGCCGCGCAGCCGGTCGGCGATCCGCTGCGCCCGCCACGCGTTCAGGCTCAGGTTCACGTCCGGCAGGCCGCGCTGGCCGCGCACCGCGTTCTGCATGAAGATGTTCCGGTCCGGCGGGCCGTCCCAGGTGACGGCGAAGTCCTCGTCGACGCGGACCTCGCCGTTCGCGGTCTGGATGCGGTCCAGCAGCGGCTCCAGGAACGTCTTGGGGGCGGGGCGGAAACCCGTCGCCCACACCACCGCGTCCACCGGGAGGACCTGGTTCTGACCGGTCTCGTCGTTGTGGCGCAGCGTCAGTTCGTAGAACCCGGCCGAGGTGCGGTCGGCGGCGACCACGGTCCGGTTGGGCAGCAGCCCGAACCGGTGCTCGTCGCGCTCGACGAACTGCAGCCGGTACAGGCCCTGGTAGATCGCGCGCAGGGTCGACTCGGAGATGCCGTCCGAGCTCAGCAGGTGCGCCGAGTTGAGCTCGGCGCGCTTGTCCTCGGAGAGCCGGTAGAAGTAGTCGGAGTACTCCGGCATGTAGAAGTCGTTGGTGAAGGTCGAGTCGTCGATCGGGAAGTAGTTGCGGCGCCGGGAGACCCAGGAGACGCAGGCCGGGCGCTCGGTCTCGGACCGCGAGATCAGGTCCAGGAAGGCCTCGGCCCCGGACTGGCCGCCGCCGATCACCGCGACCCGCTTGCCGGCCAGCCCCTTGGCCTGTCGCAGGAACTGGCTGACGTGGAAGTGGCCGGCGCCCAGGTACGGGGCCGCCAGGTCCGGCACCCAGGGCACGGTGCCGACGCCCACGGCTATGTTGTCCGCGGTGACCTGCCGGCGGTCGGTGGTGACCCGGAAGACGCCGTCGAACGCGACGTCCCGGACGCTCTCGGAGAAGACCACGTTCTCGTTGGTCTGGGCCGCCCAGGCCAGGTAGTTGCGGAACTCGGTGCGCGGCACCGCGGCGAACTGGGCGTTCAGGAAGTGGTACATCCGGCCGTGCTCGTGCAGGTAGGACATGAACGAGAAGCGGTTGGTCGGATCGGACAGGCTCACCAGGTCCTTGAAGATCGACACCTGGAGCGTCGCGCCGGTGATGAGCTGGTCGTCGTGCCAGGTGAAGGACGGCTTGCGGTCGAAGAAGAGGTTCGGCTGCCCCCGGTCGCCGTGCAGCAGCGCGGCCAGCGCCAGGTTGGCCGGGCCCGCGCCGATGCCGACGAGCCGGAGATGGGGCGAGTTCGGGATGGAACCGGAAGCCTTCATTGACTTCGGCACTGACTTCGGTACAGGTCCCACGTCAACTCCTTTCGAGACTCACAGGGCGTCGGCGATCGTCATCTCGATCACTTCGGAGGATCCCTCGTAGATGCGCAGGGAACGGATCTGGCGGTACAGGCGCTCCACGGCGCTGCCCGCGACGAGGCCGGCGGCCCCGAAGATCTGGACGGCGGCGTCGACGATCTCGCCGGCCGCCTCGGTGCTGTAGAGCTTGGCGGTCGAGGAGTGCTTGGCGTGCTCCAGCCCGCCGTCGATCGCCCACGCGGCGCGGGCGGTCAGCAGCGAGGCGGCGGAGAGTTTGACGTCCATCTTGGCCAGCGAGGATCGGACGAGCTGCAGGTCCGCGAGCCGGCGGCCATACGCCTTGCGGGTGCGGGCGTGCTCCAGCGCGAGGTCGAAGGCGCGCCGGGCGAAGCCGATCGCGGCGGCGGCCACGGTCGCCCGCGCCTGTTCCAGGATGTCCAGCGCCACCACGAAGCCCTGGCCGCGTTCGCCCAGCACGGCATCGGCGCCCACGCGGACGTCGGTGAAGTCCAGCTGCGCCCAGGAGCGCGGGGCGATCGCACCGATCGGCTCGGCCTTGAAGCCGGGAACGCCGGTGTCCACCAGGAACGTGGTCAGCCCCAGCGGACCGGGCCCGTCTCCGGTGCGGGCCAGGACGACACAGACGTCTGCGATGTCGCCCTGCGCGATCCACGTCTTGGTGCCGTTGAGGACGAAGCCATCCCCGTCGGGAACCGCTTCGAGCGCCACGGCGGCCAGATCCGAGCCCGCGCCGGGCTCGGACAGGGCAAGCGCGCCGGCGCTGGTCCCGGCGGCCAGGCCGGGCAGGTGGCGGCGCTGCTGCTCCTGGCTCCCGTGGCGGACGATGGCCGCGGCCGTGAGCTCCTGGATCGCATAGGCGAAGTCGGCCAGATCCTCGTGGTAGGCCAGCGCCTGCCGCCGCAGGCACAGGGACCTGAGATCGGAGTCGGGCCGGTCGGGGTCCAGGTGCCGCAGCCACCCGGCGCGGCCGAGTTCGGCGAGCATGGCCCGGCCGGTGGCGCCCGGATCGGCGGCGTCCAGACTCACCCACGCCCCGGCCCGCTCCGCGCACCAGCGCCCGATGTCGTGGGCGAGGGCGCGGTGCGCGTCGTCGAACAGGGGCAGCGCGAGGACTTCGGGATCGAACGTGGTCATGGGGCGGTTTCCTTTGCCAAGACGGTCTGCCGCGTTGGCATGACGCTACGGCGCGCTGAGCACCGGGTACGTCCGCGACAAGCGCATCCGTGCGGACACACAGCGGCTACCGCGTCCGCGGCGGCTGCGCATGTCGCTTACGTGATCGCCCGTGCCGCCCCGGGGGCGCGAAAACACCGGCGCAAGCCCCCGAGGGCATGATCCCCCCGGCCCCGGTGATCAACGGACGCCCCTGCTGACGTGCGGCTATCTGCCGCACCGATGGGTGTCATCGCCACGATGCCCCACTGGTTCGTGGACCGTACGGCCCCGGGCTTCTAACTTTTGTGGTGCAGGCATCGACGAAGATATGGAGCCCAAGATGACTGACATTGCCGTCCCTCAACGAAAGAGATTTCTTGTCACGAGCGTCTCCTCCGACGCACACATGTGGAATCTGGTCTTCCTGCAGCTTCTCCTCGAAGAACGCGAAGGCGATGTGATCAACCTCGGCGTCTGCGTGCCGGACGAAGTGATCATCGAAGAATGCCTGAGCAGCCGGCCCGACGTCGTCGTGGTGAGCACGGTCAACGGCCACGGGCACATCGACGGGCTGCGGCTGATCCGCAAGCTCCGTGCGATTCCGGAACTGGCCGACGTGAAAATCGTGATCGGCGGCAAGCTCGGGGTCAAGGGCGCCGAGAATGCGAAGTACGGCGCCGAACTCGTCGCCGAGGGATTCGACGCGGCATTCGAATCCGGCGCCGGGCTCGCCGATTTCGAGACTTTTCTCGGCTCCATTCGGAGTCAGCCGCGCACCGCGGTTCTGGCCGCGACCGTGCCCGCCGGATCAGAGTTCGTCACCTCCGGGCTCGTCACCGCCGGCAGCCCGGCATGAGCGCCGACATCGTCGCGGCCGGGGCGCCGCAGACCGGGAACCAGAACGCTGTCATACCCGGCACCGTCATACCCGGCGCCGTCGGAACGAGCAGGACCGTCGAGCCGATCGGACGCTTCTCGAAGTTCGTGAACCAGGCACGGCAGCAGGGGCGCCTGGTCGTCCAGCCGCGCATGGGGTTCGGCGAGCTCGACCGCATGCAGGCCGGCCTGGAGGCGGTGCGCGCCAGCCGCGCCACGGCCATCGGGACCATCACCGTGGACAGCTACACGCGGGTCAACGACCATGACTCGGCCCGGCGCGCGCTGGCCGAGGGCAGCGACCTGAACGGGTTCCCGGTCGTCGCCCACGGCGCGGACAAGGTCCGCTCCATGATGGCCGGGGTGTCCGGCGACGGGTTCCCCATCCAGTTCCGGCACGGCTCGGCGCTCCCCTACGAGCTCTTCCAGGCTCTGGTCGAGGTCGGGGCGGACGCCACCGAGGGCGGCCCGGTCTCCTACTGCCTGCCCTACAGCCGGGTTCCGCTGGCCCGGGCGGTCGCCGCGTGGGCCGAGTGCTGCCGGCTGCTGGCCGACCGGCCCGAGCCGATGCACCTGGAGAGCTTCGGCGGCTGCATGCTCGGCCAGATGTGCCCGCCCAGCCTGCTGATCGCGCTGAGCGTGCTGGAGGGGATGTTCTTCCGCGAGCACGGCTTGCAGAGCATCTCGGTCAGCTACGCGCAACAGACGCACCCGGAGCAGGACCTGGAGGCCCTGGCCGCACTGCGTGCGCTGGCCGGCCAGCGGCTCGGGGGCATGGACTGGCACGTCGTCCTCTACACCTACATGGGCGTCTTCCCGCGGACCGCGGTGGGGGCGTTCCGGATCCTCGAGGACAGCGCACGGCTGGCGGTCCGCAGCGGTACCGAGCGGCTGATCGTGAAAACGCCCGCGGAGGCGCACCGGATCCCGACCGTCGCGGAGAACGTCGACGCGCTGGAGTTCGCAGCCGCCGTCGCCGAGGACGAGGCCGGGACGTTCGGCGCGACGCCCGTGCCGGTGACCGACACCGGCATCTACGAGGAAGCCCGGATGCTCATCGACACCACGCTGGAGTTCGGCGACACCGTCGGCTCGGCGCTGATAACCGCCTTCGCACGCGGCCACCTGGACGTCCCCTACTGCCTGCACCTGGACAACGCCAACCGCTCGCGCGCCGACATCGACTCGCGAGGCCGGCTGCGCTGGTCCGACCCCGGCTCGATGCCCCTGCGGGTGAACGCCGGCGGCGAGCGCGCGCCGAAGACCACCGCCGTCGGGCTGATCGACATGCTCGGCTACAACGAACGCCGCTTCGACCGCGAGCAGCTGGTCGGCGGCCACATCAAGGGACTGCGATGAGTACCGCGACACTGGCTCGTACCACTACCGGCACCACTACTGACACCACTGCTGACACGACTGCCGGCACCACCGCCCGCACCGCCGACACGCTGGCCGCCGTCAGGGCCGCCGGGACCGTTCGCGCCGTGGTCAGCCGCGGCATCCGCGGCCTGTCCAGTCCGGACGCCGACGGAGTCTGGCGGGGCCTGGACGCCGACGTGGCCCGGGCGGTCGCCGCCGCGGCGCTCGGCGACGCGGACGCGGTCAGCTGGCTCCCGACCGAGCCCGCCGCCCGGCTCGAGCCGCTCGTGGCCGGCCAGGCGGACGTGGTGACCGCGAACCTGACCTGGACGCTGGGCCGCGAATCAGGGTCCGTACTGTTCGCCGGCGTCACCTGTTACGACGGCGAGGGCTTCCTGGTCCGCACGGCCGACGGCATCACCGACCCGGTGCAGCTGGCCGGCCGGAAGGTGGCCACGCAGGCCGGCACCACCAGCGCGGCCAACCTCGCGGCCTGGTTCGGCGCACGCGGCCTGGCCGTGGAGCCGATCGCCTACCCGACTCCGGCCGAAACGCTGGCCGGCTACGCCTCCGGCGAGTGCGCGGCCTACGTGCTGGACTGCGTCGCGCTGGCCGGCGAGCGGGCCGCGCTGGAGGAACCGGGCGAGCACCGGATCCTGGACACGACGATCTCCCGCGAGCCGATGGGCCTGGCGGTCCGCGACGACGATCCGGTGTGGTTCCGGCTGTGCCGCTGGGTGCTACAGCTCCTGGTCGCCGCCGAGCACGCCGCCGACCAGGCCGCCCCCGACGGCCGCCAGGCCGCCCTGGACGCGGTCGCGCAGGCCGCGGGCCGGCACGGGCCGCAGCTCGGGGTCGACGAGCAGTGGGCGGCCCGAATCCTGGACTCGGTCGGCACCTACGGCGACATCTACGCCCGCAACCTCGGCCCGTCGTCCGGCCTGGACGTGCCGCGAGGGCTGAACGCCCTGTGGACGCACGGCGGCCTGCACTACCCCATGCCGGTGCACTGACGCACCGCATCGCATCGCACAGACATCACAGTACTGAACTCAAAGATCTGACAAGGAGCTTCTCATGTCTCAGCCCGTCTCACCGCCCGCAGCCCAGCAGGAGAGGAAGGGAGCCTTCGAGCTCACCTTCGCGATGATCCTCTCAGGCACCATCGGCGTGTTCGTCGTGGAGTCCGGGGCCTCGCCCTTCAACGTCGTGTTCTTCCGCTGCGTGTTCGGCGCCATCGCGCTCGGCTCGTACTGCCTGGCCCGCGGCTACTTCAAGAACCACGGGTTCACGGCCAAGAAGCTGGGGCTGACCGCCCTGGGCGGCATCTTCATCGTCTTCAACTGGGTGCTGCTGTTCTCCTCCTACACCAAGACCTCGATCTCGGTGGCCACGGTCGTCTACCACACGCAACCCTTCTACGTCGTCCTGCTGGGCGCCGTGCTCTTCCGGGACAAGCTGACCGCCAGCAAGATCGGCTGGCTGGTCGTCGCCTTCGCCGGCCTGGTCCTGGTGGCCGGCGTGTCCTCCTCGGACCTCAGCGGGAACAGCACCTACCTGGTGGGCCTGGGACAGGCGCTGCTGGCAGCGGTCTTCTACGCCCTGTCCACCGTCATCACCAAGCGCGTGACCGGCGTGCGCCCGCACCTGATCGCCCTGGTCCAGGTCCTGCTGGGGATCCCGCTGCTGCTGCCCTTCGCCGCCTTCGGCCAGACCGCCGACCTCGGCGCGCGCTGGGGCTGGCTGGTCGGCATCGGCCTGATCCACACCGGCGTGATGTACGTGCTGATGTACTCCGCCTACCAGAAGCTGCCCACCCCGAAGATCGCGGTGCTGGCCTTCATCTACCCGGCGATGGCGATGGTCATGGACTGGCTGGTCTTCGGCCACCACGTCTCGGTGGTCCAGGCGCTGGGCATCCCGATGATCGTCACCGCCAGCCTGGGCGTGAACCTCGGGTGGCGCTTCGGGCCGCGCCGCCGGACCGCTCCGGCCGCCGTCACCACCGCGGCCAACACGGCCAGCACGACCAACACCGCCGCCGCATCCAGCACCACCGCCGAACCGGCCCCGTCCGTCGAAACCAAGTCCGTCCCGCTGGTCCCCGCCACTTCCACCGGAGGCACCCGATGACTCTCGTCACAGATCCCACGGCTCCCCGCATCGCCATCGTCGGCGCCACCGGCGTGGTCGGGACCACCCTGGCCGGCCTGATCGAGGACCGCGGCTTCCGCTACCGCGAGGTCCACCTGGTCGCCTCGGCCCGCTCGGCCGGCCGCAGGCTGACCGTGGAAGGGCACGAATACGAGGTCGAGAACCTCGAAGGATTCGACTTCTCCCAAGTGGACCTGGCCTTCTTCTCCGCCGGCGGCTCGATCAGCACCAAGTACGCACCGGCCGCCGTCGAGCAGGGCGCCCTGGTCATCGACAACACCAGCGCCTTCCGGATGGACCCGGACACCCCTCTGGTCGTCCCCCAGGTCAACGCCCACGAGTTGGACAAGCGCCCGGTCAGCGGCATCATCGCCAACCCGAACTGCTCCACGATCCCGCTGGTGCGGCTGCTGCAGACGGTGGAACAGCGCTGGGGCATCCGCCAGGCGGTCGTGAGCACCTACCAGGCGGCGTCCGGCCAGGGCCACGGCGGCATCGAGGAGCTGCACGAGGCCACCCGGGCCACGTTGCAGGACCCTGACGACCCGGGCCCGGCCGAGCGGTTCCACCCCTCCCTGTCGTTCAACGTGATCCCGAGCATCGACCGGATGCTGGACAGCGGCTTCACCTTCGAGGAGCAGAAGATGCTCCAGGAGTCCCGCAAGATCCTGGGCCTGCCGCATCTGGACGTGACCACCACGTGCGTCCGGGTGCCGGTGGTCAACAGCCACTCCGAGGCGGCCTGGGTCGAGTGCCAGAACGTGGTCGACCGCGAGGAACTGGTCGAGCTGCTGACCGCGCTGCCCGAGGTGACCGTGCACGACAGGGACACGCTGGGCGCCTTCCCGACGCCCCGCACCGCCGGCAACCCCAACCACGTGCACGTGGGCCGGATCCGGGTCGCGCCGCACAACCCCCGCGGGTTCTGGCTGTGGATCGTCGCCGACAACGTGCGCATAGGCGCCGCCCTGAACGCCCTGCAGATCGCCGAGGCGCTGACCGAACGAGGTGTGGTGTGAACACGATCCCTGCGACCCCCGCGGCCGCGACCCCGGCAGTGCTGAAGTTCGGCGGGTCCAGCTTCGCCACAGCGGGTGCCTACCAGGACATCGCCGGCGCCCTGGCCCAGCGGGTCCACGCCGAGAACCGGCAGCTGGCGGTGATCGTCAGCGCGATGCCCGGCGAGACCGAGTCGCTGCGGAGCCGGCTGGCCGAAGTCAACCCGCACCCGGCCGACGCCAGTACCGCCGGACTGCTCACCCTGGCCGACACGATCAGCGCGCACCTGCTCGCCGCCGCGCTGCACGAGGCGGGCCTGCGGGCCACCGTGCTGGCCGGGCACGAGCTCGGCTTCACCACCGACAGCACCTTCATGTGGGCCCGGCTGCTCACGGCCGACCCGGCACCGCTGGCCGCCGCCCTGGCCGAGAACGACGTCGTGGTGATCCCCGGCGGCCAGGCCGTCGACGCCATCGGACGCCCGACCTGGCTGGGCAAGAACAGCTCGGACCTGTCGGCGCTGATCGTGGCCGCGACGCTGCGGGCTTCGGAGTGCGAGATCTACTCCGACGTGGACGGCGTCTACAGCAGCGACCCCAACGCGGTCACCGGGACCAGGCTGCTGGAGCAGATCTCCTACGACAGCGCCGCCCTGATGTCGCTGCACGGCGCGAAGGTCCTGCACCGGCACGCGGTGCGCCTGGCCAAGCAGCACGGCATCACCATCGTCTGCCGGCTCAACAAGGCCCCGTTCCCGAGCGGGACGACGATCGGTCCCGACGGCTCCGCGGCCGACGCCGTGGTCCTGAACAAGAAGTCGGTGGTCCTGGAGTTCGCCGACGCCGCCGCCGCCGACATCGCCCACGGCACCTTCCACGCCCAGGGGCTGGACTCGGTGCGGCTGGAGACCGGGGCGCACGTGGCCCTCACCAACGGCTACCTGGACTTGGAAGGGTTCGGCGCGCGCCACAAGCTGCCCGCCTACCACGCCGTCGGCATCCCGGTCGGCGAGGTGTCCGGCAGCCAGGTCGTCACCACGATCGCGGCCGACGTGGCCGAGGCGGTCGAGGTGGCCCAGCAGGTCCACGACGCGCTGTACGCCCGGACCCGGCAGCCGGCCTACGCCTGAGAACCGCCGGAACGACCCGAACCACCCGAAGCACCGCCATCCCGCGACATCTGTTCCACCGAAAACCCGCAAGGCCCACAACGAATCCGCAGAATCCGCAGAACCCTCATTCAGCCGAAACAGGAGTATGACCATGACCGTTATGACCGCCTCCCGCATCGCCAACCCCGCGACCCTGGCCGACATCGTGATCCCGGACGCGGCGCGCGACTCGATGGGCCGGCAGCTGTCCGCGATGCCGGAGCCCACGGCGCAGATCGACTGGGCGATGGCCCGCTTCCACCAGATCTTCGCCACGCTGCCGGTCGAGGTGCTGCAGCAGATCCTGGACTTCGGCCGCCACTCGGACACCCCAGGCGTCGGCTACGTCCGCAACCTGCCGGTCGACGCCGTCCTGCCGGGCACCCCGGCCGACGGCGGGCCGGTGAACGGCAAGCCGAGCTACGTGGCCGAGGGCGTGCTGCTGGGCCTGTCCGGCCTGCTGGGCGAGCCGGTGGGCTTCATGACCGAGAAGCAGGGGCAGTTGGTGCACGACGTCGTGCCGGTCCCCGGCGGCGCCAAGACGCAGACGAACCAGGGCTCGACGGTCTTCCTGAACTTCCACAACGACATCGTCCACGACCACATCGGCCGCTACGACGTCAGCAACCCCGACTTCCTGGTCCTGAGCTGCCTGCGCGCCGACCACGAGGGCATCGCGGCGACCTACTACGCCGACGCCCGCGACATCGTGGCCGCGCTCGACGACCACGCGCTGGAGATCCTGCGCAGCCCGCTGTTCCGGCTGAACGCCCCCGGCAGCTACGTCCGCGACGTCGCCGGCGGCGGCGAGGTCCTGTCCGATCCGGTGCCGATCCTCAGCGGTCCGGAGGCGTTCCCGGAGATAGCGGTCTCCGCGAACGGCGTGCGCGCCATGACCTCCGGCGCGCAGGCGGTGCTGGACCGCCTGCAGGCCGCCTGCCGCGAGGTCTCCCACCAGGTGTTCCTGCGCCCCGGCCAGGCCCTGCTGATCAACAACCGCAAGGGGCTGCACGCCCGGTCCCAGTTCACCGCCCGCTACGACGGCGAGGACCGTTGGCTGCAGCGGACGTACGTGCGGCGCAGCCAGTGGAACATCCGCTACCGCGCCACGGAGGGGAGCCGCCGCGTGCACCACTGACCCACTCCAGAGCAAGCAACTGCGGCGGGTGCCGCCCCGGAATGGGGCGGCACCCGCCGCTGTGGTGACTCGGCCCGCGCTCAAGCCGCGGGAGTCTCTTCCCGCACCAGGCGGATCGTCTGGTCGATGAACAGCTGCAACTCCCGCGACAACCGCTTCCCGCGGCGCCACGCCAGCTGGATGACGACCTCGAACGGCGGCGTCCACGGCAGCACCTTCAGCACGCCGGAGGCGATCTCGTCGGCGACGGTGATCTCCGGCAGCAGGCTCACCCCCAGGCCCGCGATCACGCCCCGCTTGATCGCCTCGATGGTGCCGAACTCCAGGAACGAAGCGGGGGTGAGCTGCTCGGCGGTCAGCTCGATCTCGAACAGGTCGCGGTAGGAGCACCCTGATTCGGTGGCCAGGACCGGGACCTTGCGCAGCGCCTCGATGGTGACCGCGGGCGCCGAGGCCAGCGGGAACGAGGGCGCGGCCACCAGCACCAGGCGCTCCTTGGCCAGGACGACCGAGTCCAGCCCGGCGTGCCCGGTGTCCGGCTCCATCAGGAAGCCGACGTCGAACGTCCCCTGGCGCAGCGCCCGGCAGGTGTCGGCGCACAGGCTCGGCCGCAGCGCCAGGTGGACCGCCGGGTAGCGGTAGTGGAACAGCTCCAGCAGCGGCGGCAGCCGGTAGGAGGTGATGGACTCCATCGTGCCGATCGTGAGCGTCCCGGACGGCTCGGCGGGGCCCGCGACGTCGGCCCGGGCCTCGTCGGCCATGGCCAGCAGCTTCTCCGTGTGCTGCAGCAGCCGCTGGCCGGCGTCGGTCAGCTGGATCTTGCTGCCCAGCCGGTCGAAGAGTTCGGTCTGCAGCGACGACTCCAGGTTCCTGATCTGGTTCGTCACGCTCGACTGCGCGTAGTTCAGGTCGGCGGCCGCGCGGGTGAAGCTGAGCACGGTCGCCACCCGCTGAAAGGTCACCAGTTGTTGGAACTCCACAGATCCACCTCGTTAGCTCCGTCAGCTGAAGCTGGCTCCGGCGCGAAGACCCGGCAGCTGCAGATCGCTGCCGCGCCACATTGGACGCTACAGCCGGGCCGACGAAGTTCGCGTGAGCGACAAAGTTCCTTTGCGGGTCACATTTCGCTTACCCGCCGCGGCGCGCCGGGATCCCGCCGCAGCCTCACACGGCGGCCAGCCGGCGCACGGCCTCGGCCAGGACCGCCGGCGGCAGCGTGTACGGAAGGTGGAGGCGCTGGTCGAAGCTGCCGGGGTCGACACCGAAGCGCGAGCCGTCGGCGATCGTCAGGCCCGCGCCGGCCGCGCGCCGGGCGAGGGCCGCGGCTCCGGTCCGGCCGGTGTCCGCCCACAGCCCGACGCCGCCGGCGGGGCTGCGCCACGACCACTGCGGGAGGTGCCGGGCCAACACCGTCTCGAGGGCCGCGCGCCGCTCCCGCAGGGCGGCGCGGCGTTCGGCCAGGACGGTGTCGTGGCGGCGCAGCATGTCGAGCGCGACTATTTGATCGAGCACTGATCCGCCGAGGCCGGTCGCGGCCTGATGGCGGGCTAGTGCGGCGGCGGCGCTGACCGTCGTGCGGATCCAGCCGACGTGCAGGCCTGCCTCGGGGGTCCCGGTCGGTGCGCCGATGGCGATGACCTGGTCGGCTGCCGCCCGGGGGATTCCGAGGGCGAAGGGCTCGGGCCCGTCCCCGTCCAGCGCCGGCTCCAGTGCGGTCTCGTCGGCGACGAGCCAGGTTCCGGCGCGCCGGGCCGCATCAGCTGCTTCAAGGCGGCTCTCGGCGGACAGGACGGTACCGGTCGGGACTTGGTAGCCCGCGCTGAGGTAGGCCAGACGCGGAACACTCTGCAGGAAGGCGGAGGTCAGGGCGGCGCCGACCGGGACCGGGATCAGTCGCAGACCCCTGGAACGGAGCACCGCGAGCGCCTCGGGATGCGTCGGGTTCTCCACCAGGACGCGATCTTCAGAGCCGCAGAACAGGCCGGTCGCGAGCGCCATTCCGGCCCGGGGTCCGCCGGTCATGACGATCTGGTCCGGCGTGGTCGGCAAACCGCGGCACGTGTAGTGCTCCGCGACGGCGGCGCGCAGGTCGGGCAAGCCTGCGGGATGGCGGCCGGGGGCCGCGTCGGACAAGTGGGCCGCGATCAGCGGTGCCGCTTCGGACAGCACCCGCGCCAGGTTCTCGGACGAGGGTCCGGCGAGGATCGGACGCGCCATGTCGATCTGGTCCGCTTCGCCATAAACCAGCCGCAGGACGGGCTGAGGCTGCGGTGCCGTTGACACTGTCCAAGTCCCCGACCCGCGCCGGCTCTCCAAAAAGGCCTCCCGCCGCAGCAGATCGTAGGCCGCGGTCACGGTCGTCCGGCTCATCCCCAGCGCGGTCGCCAGCTCCCGCTCAGCCGGGACTTTGGTGCGCGGCGAGATCCGGCCGTCGAGAATCAGGGTCCGTACCGCGTGGGCCAGCACCTGGTAGGCCGGGTGGTGTCCATGTCCGCCATCGGGCTGGGGCGCTTCACGAACCATCCGCGCCAGCGCGCCCGCGGTCATCTCGGCAGCCGTATCGACTGGGGGAAGCGGAACAGGTCCGTGGGATCGTAGGCCGCCTTGACCTCTTGCAGCCGCTGGTAGTTCGCCCCGTAGTACTCCTGGGCCCAGTCGGCGAGGTCGGGGTCTGCGAAGTTCGGATAGACCGCGCGGGATCCGTAGGGCCGCACCGACTCCCACGAGCGGTCCACCCACTGCTGCGCGAGCTCCTTCTCCCCCGCTGCCGCGTCGGCGGCGACTTCGACGGAGTGCTTGACGGTGAACGACTGGCCGCGATGCGCGAAGGCCGAATCCGGCGCCGGGACCGCGTCGTACGCGCCGCCGAGCTGGATCAGTTCCACGCTGCGGTTCTGTCCCAGGCGCCGAGAGCCGCGGAACTCATCAACAAGCGTCTCAGCCGGGACGGCGGTGTCGAAGCACTCTGATCTGGTCGCGCGCCAGCCGTGCCGGTCCCGCGTCCCGTCCCAGAAGGCGATCGAGTCCCGGAAGGACATCGCCCACAGTGCCTCGACGGTCGGCGGCGTCCCCACCACCGACGCCAACGGGGCGACGGCACGCGTCACGGCCTCGGGCCCGGTGCCCAGCGCACTGCCGTAGAGCTCGAGGGTCGGTCCGGAACCCGGTGCGCCGTCGTCGCGCAGCGCGAGAAACGTCATGAAGTCCTCCGGGAGCCCCCGGATCCATCCCTGCCAGCCCTGGACCACGGCTTCGGCGACGGCGAACGGCCATCGCAGCCGGAACCCCGACAGGCTCAGGGCCGGACGGGTCGCGAACGACAGCGAGGTGACCACGCCGAAGCTGCCACCGCCGCCCCGCAGAGCCCAGAACAGATCGGGATGGCGGTCCCGGTCGCAGGTCACCCAGCGGCCGTCGGCGAGCACGACATCGGCGGCGACCAGGTGGTCGCAGGTGTATCCGAACCGCCGGCCGGCCATGCCGAGCCCGCCGCCGAGGGTCAGGCCGGCGACCCCCACCCGGGTGTCCGTGCCGACCGGCACCATCCGGCCGGCGGCGGTCAGGAACCGGTTCAGCCGGCCGGCCCGGGTCCCGGCGGCCACGCGCACCAGGCGTCCGGGCAGGAAGTCCATCCGGTTCATCGGCGCCAGATCCACCACGACGCCCGTCCCGGTGGAGAACCCGGCCAGGCTGTGCCCGCCGGACCGCGGGACGACCGGCAGTCCGACCCGGACCGCCGCACCCACGGCCGTCACCACGTCGTGCGGCGTCCGGCAGCGCACCACCGCGGCCGGCAGGACGTCGTCGTAGCGGGCCAGGAACACCTGCCGCGCACGGCGGTATCCGGGATCGCCCGGGAGCAGGAGCTCGCCGTCCAGACGCGTGCGCAGATCGCGCCACGGGCTTGCGGTGCCCGCGCCGCTTACCTGCGTATCGCGGACCTGCGCGTCGCGGACCTCCGGCTCGCGCATCAGGGTTCGCATGGACGTCACCTCAGCGTCTCGACGGCCTGGCGCATGCGGGCGCAGATCTCGGCGAGGACGGCTGGCGTGGTCCCGAAGTTGAGCCGGACGAAGCCCTCGCCGCCGGCACCGAAGGAGGACCCTGAGATGAGGTCCACCCCGGCCTTGCGCAGGAAGAACTCCGCCGGATCGGTCAAGCCCAGAGACCGGCAGTCCAGCCACGCCAGACAGGTCGCTTCCGGCTCGTGGTAGCCGATGCCCTCCGGGAGCGCCGCGCCGAGTCGGCCGCGGTTGGCCGCCAGGGTCGTCAGCACGGTAGTCAGCCAGGGGTCTGATTCCTGCCACGCCGCGAGCGTCGCGATGACGCCGGCCGAGCCGATCCGGCCCAACAGATCCGGCGGAAGGCGGTCCAGGCCGTCGCGGACCCGCGCGGAGCCGACGTGGGCGACGGCGCAACAGGCCCCTGCGATGTTGAACGCCTTGCTGGCCGAGGTCATGGTGACCGTCCGGGCTTCGGTCCGGGCGGACAGCGAGGCGAACGGGACGTGCACCGCCGGCGCGTAGGCCAGATCGGCGTGGATCTCGTCGGAGATCACCAGCAGATCCCGGGCCTCGGCGACGTCGGCGATCGCCGCCAGTTCGGCGGGAGTCAGGACCCTGCCGGTGGGGTTGTGCGGGTTGACCAGGATGAGCGTGCGCGCGCCGGAGGCGGCCACCGCGTCGTCCAGCCGCGCCGCGTCGAAGCTCCAGCCATCCCGGCCGTGATCCAGCGCGACCGGTATGAGGCGGCGGCCCATCTTCGGCAGCGTCCTGAGGAAGGTCGGGTAGCCGGGCACGTGCATCGCCACGGCGTCCCCCGGCTCGGTCGCGACGTGCAGGACGGCTTGGAGCGCCTGGTTGAGATCGGTGAACTCCCGCGTCTGCGCGGGATCCGGGGACCAGCCGTGGCGTGCGGCCATCCGGTCGCGGAAGGCTTCGCGCAGCGGCGTGCCCGCGCCTTCCAGCCAGGCCGGATAGCCCAGATCACCGACGCCGGCGAGGTCGGCCAGGCCTCGGCGGACCGCGGGCGGTATCGCGAAGTCCAGCTCGGCCACCCACGCGGGCAGCACGCCGGGAGCGGCGCTCGCCCACTTGATCCCCGGCTTGGACCGCAGCCAGGCCGGATCGGCACTCACGGCTTCCCAGGGCCCTGTTATCAACTCGGGCATCGGCTCGGTCACTGTCCGCCGGCCGGCCCGGTGTACCGGGCCAGGAAGAACTCGTCGGCGTAGTCCAGGACCAGGTCCGTGCCGAAGCTGTTGAACACCGAGGCCAGTCCGGCCCGCAGCTCGGTCCGGGGCTTGGCCGGGACGCCCGCGTAGGCGGGTATGGCGTCGAGCCGGGCGAGGTAGTCGGCCTTCGTCAGGACGGCGGAGGTCCGATGGCTGAGCACGGTGTGGTCTGTGAAGCCGGCCGCCGCGCGGATCTCGGCCCGGGCGGCGACGTCGCGGCCGGGCCGGTCGGGGTCGTCGAGGGTGAGCGCGGCCAGCCGGCCCAGGCTGTGCCGGCGGTACATCTCGACCAGTGCTCGGCGCAGCGGGTCCTCGACGTTGGCCACGCGCTTCCACGACACTGCCAGGACACCGCCGGGCCGCAGGATCCGCCGGGCCCGATGCAGCCGGACGCCCGGCTCCACCAGGTGCCAGGACTGGCCGGCGTAGATGATCCCGAAGCCGCCCGCTTGGCCGGCCGGCGGCTCCCAGTCCTCCAGGCGTCGGCTCAGGACACTGATGTGCTCGTGATCGCGGGTCCGTGCGCGCAGTGCGGCGGCCCAACGCTCATCCGGTTCCAGGCTGGTCAGGCGGATCCCGCGCTCGGCGAACAGCCGTGTCACGCGGCCTTCCGGTCCGGGGCCGACCTCCAGCGCCGGGGACGCCTCGCCGCCGACGTGGCCGAGAACGTCGTCCACGACGTCGGCCAGGCGGCTGCGCGGGGGCGCCGCGAGCTGGGCGGTCATGGCGCGGCGACCAGTTCGCGCGCTTCGGCCGGGGCCGGGTTCAGCCGCCGGGCGCGCTCGGACTCCAGCAGGGCGTAGTCCACGATGTCGTGGAAACGGCGCCGCTGCTCCTGCGACCGCTCGGACTTGATGTCCGACTCGCAGCTCACCCACCGGTCGGCGATGTCGGCGTCGGGCTTGAAGCCGCTGTGGATGTTGCCGACCTGCCAGCCGTCCTGGCCGGTGGTGGTCCAGCAGCTGTACAGCCGGCCGTCGGCGTTGATCACCGCGCCGGTCTTGCCTCCGACCACGCCGCAGTAGGCGCAGTCCTCTCCCATCGCCTGGTACTTGAGCGAAAAGCCGGACCGGAGCAGGACCTGCCCGGCCTCGATGAACGTCGCGGCCAGTTCCTGGGAGTACTCGAGCTCGTTGCTGAAACCCACGCCGTAGTCGTGGACCGGGCTGAAGTAGACGTCGGTGCGGTCCGGCGGGTAGAGCGCGGCGAGCTCCTCGACCAGCGGCACCAGCGTGTGCGCGTTCTTGTGGGAGACGTTGACGCGCACCGACCAGTGCAGATCGGTGGCCGCGATCGCCTCGCGGACGTTGGTGTTGATGGTGTCGAACGTCCCGGCGCCGGTGCGGGCCACCCGGATCGTGTCGTGCGCCTCCTGGCCGCCGTCGTAGGTGATCTGCAGCGACTTCAGGCCGGCGGCCTCCAGGCGCGCGGCGAGCGGCCCGCTCAGCAGCGTCCCGTTGGTCACCATGTCGCCGTGGACCAGGTTGACGCGCCGGAAGGCGGTCAGCAGGTCGACACAGCCGTTCGGGTTCAACAGCGGCTCGCCGCCGAAGATCAGCAGCGTCGAGCTGGAGTGCCCGTGCTCGGCCATCTGCCGGCCGACGAAGTCCACGACGCGCTCGATCTGCTTGCCGCGCAGGTTGAAACTGGGGATCCGCGGCGGCCGCGGCGAGCCGTCCTCGGCCTGCTCAAGGTTCTGATAACAGTAGCCGCAGCCGAGGTTGCAGGCGGTGGCCGGCAGCACGGTCACGGCGTAGGGCTTGGTCTCGGCCGGCCGATAGAAGCCGGCGTCCTTCAGGCGGGAGCTCACGGCGGGCACCAGCGCGCCGCCGGAGTCCAGGGCGGATTTGGGCAGGCGGGCCCGCTTATCGCCCCGGGCGATCGCCCAGACCGCGTCGGCACCCTCGACGAGGCGGAGATCGCCGGCTGTGGAAGTCATGGTCGTTCCCCTCGATCGACGGCTTGGACTCTTGGTCTGAAGACTTTGATCTGAAGACTTTTGATGTGAAACAGGGTCCTGCCGGACCGTTCGGTGTGCGGGCTACGCTGCCCGCAACCGAACGGACCGGCAGATGGATAGCGCTGCGAGGGGTTTACCAGCGACAGACGTCGCAGGGGGCGGCCTGGTCGGAGGTGGCCTCGTCGACGTAGATCTCGATCTCGACGTCGTTGGTGATGGTGTTCTCGTTCATGGCGGTTTCCTTTTCTGTGGATGGATGGTGCGAATTGGATGGTGCGAGTTGGATGGTGCGAATTGGATGGTGCGGTGTTGCTCCTGACCCGCGTCGGGTCAGGAACCCAACAGCCTGAGCAGCAGGACGTAGACGGCCGTGCCGGCCAGGATGCTGAGAAGCGGGTTGCGCCTCCAGTGGTGGAGGGCTGCGGTCGCCCCTACGCCGAGCACGACAGGCACGGCTTGGGACGCTTGAGAGAAGTGGACGGAGCTGATGCTGTAGACCACGAGCACGGTCATGACGCCGGGTGGCATCAAGGTGCCGAGCACGCGCAGCACCGGGGTGTCGTTGAACCGGTTGAGGACGAGGAACGGGGCGGCGCGCAGGGCGATCGTCACGGCCGAGATCACGGCGATCGAGGCCAGGACGTGGGCGCTGTTCATATCAGAACCCTCCTTCCTGCTCCGTTGGTTTGCGCGAGGCCAGCCACCACTGACCGACGGCCGCGGCGAGCAGGACGCCCAGGGCGACCGAGAGGAACTGCCCGGGAGCTGCGAGCCACGCCACGGCCGCGGCGACGGCGCCGTAACCCGCTGACCTGGCGTTTCCGCCCTTGTAGAGCTGTTCCATCGCCAGCACGACGAACAGCGCCGTGAGGGCGAACTCGATCCCGTGGACCTGTCCGGGCAGGGCCGTCGACGCGGCAGCGCCGAGCGTGCTGCCCAGGACCCACCAGCCGTGGCTGAAGACCTGGATCAAATGGATCCGTCTGCCTGTCAGTTCCTCTCCCGTTCGTGCCGTCACCACCGAGTAGGTCTCGTCGGTGAGGGCGAACACTCCGTAGAGTCTGCGTAAGGGTCCTTCTATCCTCCTTAGTGGGAATGACAGCCCGTAGAAGATGTGCCGGAGATTGACCAGGAGCGCGGTCGTGGCGACTTCCGCCAATGGCGCGCCGGAGGCCAACAACGCCACCGAGAGAAACTGCATGGCGCCGGCGAAAATCACGAGAGAGGAAAGCGTCGCCCAGTACCAGGCCAGTCCGGCGTTCACCAGGACCAGGCCGTAGGTGGCACCCAGCGGCACATATCCCATCGCGATCGGCACCGTGTCACGCACGGCCTCGCGAGCATCCTGGCGCCATTCTCCCAGGCGTACCGGAATGGCTTCGAGTCGCACTCGCGACTCGCTTTCCGGCCGATTCAGAGCTACGTCAGTCATTTCGCGTTTCCGTTTCTTCGGTGTCTGGCGACAACACAGAAACTAATGACTGGACGACACCTGCGTCCACGGCCCACCAGGGCGTCGTGGCGATGGCCCCCATCGGCCCGGCAGATACTCGGACGTCAGAGGCCTGTTACGGCCGTTCGTCAGGACGCTGTGTGCGAGAACGCGCGCCGATAGTCGGCCGGCGTGACCCCGACAACCTGGCGGAAATGGTGCCGCAGCAACGCCGCGGTCCCGAAGCCGCAGACTCCTGCGATGTGCTCGATGCCCAGATCGGTCTGCTCCAGCAGCGATCGGGCGTGCAGGACGCGCTGCGTGGACAGCCACCGGTGCGGGGTGGTGCCCGTCTCGGCGACGAAGCGCCGGGCGAAGGTGCGCTCGGAGACCCGGACCCGCTCGGCGAGCGAGGGCACGGTGTGGTCGGCGTCCAGATGGTCGAGCATCCAGGCCAGCAGCGGCTGCAGGCTGTCGGCGGTCTGCTCGGGGACGGGAGCCGCGACGAACTGCCGCTGACCGCCCTCCCGCTGCGGCGCGACGACCATGCGCCGCGCGATCGCGGTGGCCGCGGCCGACCCGAACTCCCGGCGGATCAGGTGCAGGCAGGTGTCGATCCCGGCGGCGGTCCCGGCACTGGTGATGATGTCCCCCTCGTCCACGAAGAGCACGTCGGGGTCGAACCTCGCCGCCGGGAAGCGGGCCGCCACCTGCTCGGCGTACCGCCAGTGGGAGGTGCACCGCCGCCCGTCCAACAGCCCCGCGGCACCGAGCAGGAACACCCCGGAGCACACGGACAGCACAGAAGCACCGCGCGCGTGGGCATCGGACAGCGCACGCAGCACCTCAGCCGGATACTCGTCGCGGATGCGCGCGGCCGGCACGGCCACCAGGTCGGCGTCACTGAGGGCATCGAGCCCGTACTCGGGTATCAGCTGCGCACCGACGCCCATCGGCAAGGGCTCCCCCGGCCGCTCCCCGCACACCCGGAAGTCGAACGCCGGCACCCCGTCGTCGGTCCGGTCGATCCCGAAGACCTCGCAGACCACGCCGAACTCGAACGGCGCGACACCGTCGATCACCACCACAGACACCGTCTTCAACATGCTGCCAGACTACTTGGCTGTTTTTTGTGCCACAACGTCAGAAGAGACACTGTTGGCAGAAACTTGCGCAGCGCATAGTTGGAGACATGGCAACCGCAGCGTTCATCATCATCGGAATCATCGCCCCCATCGTCTACGGCCTCGAGCGCAACGAACGACGCCAGGCCGGCCCCCGCCCCCAGCTCAGCGGCTCCGGGGCCACCCAGGACCGGGACCTGGAGCGCACCTGGCACGACATCTCCGCCTCCCGGCGCGTGTGACCGCGCCTGTGGCAGACACCAGAGCATCACCGCACCATCCGCCCAAACCGTCCATCCACCCGCAGGCCCTCCGCAGACAATGCGCAGGGCCTGCTTCATGTTCGCGGCGCAGGCGCCCGCGCCCGGCCCCGGCACGACACGCCTGACAGGTACTGATCGGAGTAGTGGCGGCCCGCTCCCGCGTTTGATGGGCCACCGGACCTCGGCAAGTCTGGAGTTCGGAAAGAGCACCTCCTTGAGCAGGGAGAACAGGATGAGCCACGAGACAATCGAAGCCACGCACGCCCTGCCGCCGCCGCCAGGATCGATCAAGGACAAGGACGGACTGGTCACCTGGCCGCACGAGCCATGGCTGCACGGGTATCTGGCCAAGGACCTGGCGAACTGGAGCCAGGCCACGGATCCCTACGCGAAGTACCTCCGCTCCCGTGTGCCACTGGCCCAGCGCATCCCGGTGTTCTCCGCGACGCAGGCCAACCCGCGCCTGACCTACGGTCCACAGGTCAGCGAACTGTCCCGGGACTACGTCCTCAACATGACCTGCCGCGGCCTGCGGCACCAGGACGACGCGACGCTCCGCACCTCGCGCTTCTGGCAGTACATTGACATGTTCGGCGCCTGGCACGGCGTCATCACGGCCGGCGCCTCGCCGCCGGACTGCAGCGTCTACGGCGTCGTGAACCTGCCGAACCCGGCATGGACCGACGCCGCGCACCGCAACGGCGTCAAGTCCCTCGGCTGCTGGTACTGGCCGCGCACCGACGATTTCGCGCAGTTGGTCGCCAAGAAGGCGGACGGCTCGTTCCCCGTCGCGGACCGGCTGCTGGCGATGGCCGCGTACTTCGGATTCGACGGCTACTTCATCAACCAGGAAGCGCAACTCACACCAGAGGACAAGCGCGAAGCCCTGGCCAAGGCGCTGATGGAGATGTTCGCCTACATGCGTGCCAAGGCCCCTGCCGGCTTCCACCTCCAGTGGTACGACGCGATGCTGCCGAACGGCGATCTGGACTACCAGAACGAGTTCAACGCGGCCAACTCACCATGGATCCGCAACGGCGGCACTCGCGTGTGCGACAGCATCTTCGTCAACTACTGGTGGGACTCGGCGAAATGCGAGACGTCGCGTACTCGCGCGAAAACTCTCGGCCTGGCTCCCTATGAGGTCGTCTCCATCGGCACGAACGTCGGCGACAACGGCTTCGTCCAGTCCGACTACGACCCCCGCGTCAACTTCCCCGAGGGCGGCACCGCGCTCAACGGCTGGGGCCTGTTCGACACGTCCGTCATCCTCTGCCCGCCGTCCGGCGCGGACTTGCACGACCCGACCGTCCAGACGCAGCGCTACGAGATGGAGCGCTACTTCTGGTCCGGCCCCAAGGGCGACCCGACGAGGACCGGACGCCTCCGCCCGCCGAGCGGCGGCACCGGCGACCCCTACAGCGACTACGAGGTCTGGGACGGCGTCGCGCACTACATCACCGAGCGCTCGGTGATCGGCGGCTTCCCCTTCGTCACCCGTTTCAACACCGGCAAGGGCTTCGGCACCTGGGTCGGGGGCCAGCAGCTCGGCACGGCCCAGTGGGCGAACGCCGGCGTCGCGGACATCCTCCCGACCTGGCAGTGGTGGGTGACCGCCGATGGCGGATCTCCGCCCCTGACCGTGGACTACGACAGCACCATGGCATGGAACGGCGGCGCCTCGCTGCGCGTGACCGGCCGGCAGAACGTCGGGGACCAGAGCACCGTCCACTTGTACAAAACCCGGCTGCGCGCAAGCTCGACCACGACCGCGCGCATCCGCTACAACGCCGGGCGCGCGGGCTCGAACCTCGGCCTGTTCATCGATCTGCTCTTCGAGGACTCCCCGACGAAGCCCACCTCGGTGCCAGTCGGCAAGTCCTACTCCGCCGGCTGGAACACCGAGACCGTCAGCCTGGGCACCTTCGCGGGCCGCACGATCGCCGCGATCAACCTCCGGTTCGCCACCCCGGTCCCGATCCCGTCCTACGGCGTCAACATCGGCGAACTCGCCTTCCTCGACGGCCCGATCACACCCCCTCCCACCCCGAAGTCGTTCACCATCGACGCCGCCTACACGTACGGCACAGTCGCCGAGGCGCTCCTGTCCTGGACCCTCGACCCGAGCGTCTGGTACTACGACATCGTCCGAATCCGCCCCGACGGCTCGACCGAAGCCCTCGCCCGCACCTTCGACGAGGCCTGCTACATCCAGCTCGAAAGGATCAGTGCCGAGTCGGCGACCAGGATCCTGCTGGCCCCGGTCTCCCGGAACGGGGACGCGGGGCAGGCCGCGAGTGTGGTCATGTCCTGGTCCAACGGCGAGACGGCATAGGCGGCCATCCCGCTCCGAAGCAGTCGGCCGCGGCCATCGGGTTGCCCCCGGTGGCCGCGGCCTGCGGCTCGATCAGCACGCAGATCGCCCAGCACATCGGCACCCTCTAGAACTTGGCACCCTCTAGAACTCAGTCAGCGTCGCCACATCGGTCGTGAAACGCTCCATGATCTCCGGCTCTGGATCCAACCCCAGTCCCGGCCCCCGCGGCACCGCGATCAGCCCGTCGCCCATTGTGATCATCGGCGTGACGTCCTCGGTGAAGTAGCGCCTTGACGGAGCGATGTCGGCGGGCAGAGTGAAGCCGGGCAGAGCGGCCAGGGCCAGGTTGGCGGCCTGCCCTAGGCCGGTCTCCAGCATGCCGCCGCACCAGACGGGGATCCCGTGCGCGGCGCAGACGTCGTGGATGCGCCGGGCTTCGAGATAGCCGCCGACCCGGCCGGCCTTGATGTTCACGATGGCGCAGGCGCCGAGGGCGATGGCGTCGACCGCGGAGCGCGCCGACGTGATGGACTCGTCCAGGCAGATCGGCGTCCGCAACCGGCGGGCCAGCGCCGCATGGTCGCGCAGGTCGGCCGTGGGCAGCGGCTGTTCGAGCATGACCAGGTCGAAGTTGTCGAGCTCGGCCAGCAACCGCGCATGGCCGAGCGTGTAGGCGGCGTTGGCGTCAACTTGCAGCACAACATCACCGAAGCGTTCCCGCACCGCCCGCACCGGCTCGACATCCCAGCCCGGCTCGATCTTCAGCTTGAACCGCCGATAGCCCTCATCAACGTAGCCGGCCACCTCGGCAAGCAGATCGCCGATCGAATCGGCGATGCCCACCGACACCCCGCACTCCACCTCACCACGCACACCGCCGAGGTAGTCCGCGAAGGACACCCCGCGAGCACGCAGCCAGGCATCCATCAGAGCCATCTCGACCGTAGCCTTGGCCATCGGATTACCCGGGATGCAGGCCAAGGCCGAAGCCACCCGCGCCGGCGTGAGATCATCGAGGACTGCGACAGCCGGCAGCAGAAACCGCCGAATCACCTCGGCCGCACCATCGAGATACTCCTCCGAGTAGCCCGGCTCAGGCAGCGCAACACACTCGCCCCAGCCCTCACCCTCGGAAGTGACCACCCGCACCAGCAAGATGTCACGCCGCAGCTCCAGCCCCAGCGAGGTACGGAACGGCGTGCGCAATGGCAGGTCCAGCCGACGTAGCTCGGCACGCTCCAACCTCATGCGTTCATTCTTGCGTACGGCGCATCGGTTCCGTCCGATCAGCTTCAAGCCTGCGGATCAGACGTTGCTGGCGACGTTGCTTGATGCGCTGCTCTGACACAGTACGGCGGTTCCCCGGCCGGACCTCGGAGAGCCGCTCAACGAGCAGCAATCCGCAGCGTGAAAATCCAGGCCATGGCCAGTCTCAGTAATTGCGAACAGGGCAGCCAGCGCAGACCGTCGAAGCTGATTTGACCGTCGTTCCGAAGATCGCAGACCGCGCGGCTTTCAGGAGAACGCCAACTTCCGGAGTTTGTCCAGATCGTTGATGCGCAGGCGTCGGTAGCCGGTGGCGATAACCCCAGCCTCCCGTAGGTCGCGTAGAGCCTTGTGAACAGTGGGTTCGGCCGCCCCGATCAAGGTCGCCAACTCGGGTTGGGTCAGCGGCCAGGCGACGAACGCCCCGTCGCCCTCCCGGGTGCCGTAGGTCGTAGCCAGGTCGTACAGGACGCGGGCGACGCGAGTAGGAGCGTCGCTGCCAGCGAAGTCAATGCGGCGGCTATTGGCGCTGCGAAGCTTGCCGACGACTGAGCGCTGCACGGATTCGGCGACGCGGGGATTCTCCCGCAGGCAAGCGAGGAAGTCGTTACGGGTCACCACCCGACCGACCACGACCCCGCAGCTGGTGACAGTGGCGGAACGGGGCTGTCCATCCAGCACGCCAAGCTCGCCGACCAAATCACCGCCAATCCGGACGGCTAGCAGCGCGTCACGAGTGTCCTGGGCGCGACCAGTGGCTTTGACTACGCCATCCAGGAGGACGAACACGAACGTCGGCTGATCGGTCTCGCGAAGGATGATCCGGCCGGAGCCGTACTGGACCATTCTGCCCAGCCTCAGCAGGAGGTCTCTGGAATCCGGATCGAGCCCACCGAGAAGGGTGTTGGCCGGCCACAGCCAGGTCCCCCGAGGTGCGCCGGCCGCGCGCGCCGTGCCGTCAGAGCCCATGGTTCTCCCTTCGGATCGCTGCCCATTGTGCTCCGGGTGTAGGGGCAACTACGACGGTCTGCACGAATCGCGCAGCAGATATCGCAAAACCCGTACTTCGACGGCTTGTCGAGCCCGGGGTCGCGCCATTTTCGTCGGCGGGCGGAGGAGAAGCCTCGGCACGGAATCGACAAGGAGGATTTGCGTGGAGGACGACTCCTCTGAGGAAGGGACGAGCCTTGGCGTCCGGCGGTTGTGCGTTGCTACCGCGGGTGGGGAGCCAAGGCTGCTTTCCTCGGCTGTGCACTCAGCCGCATTCGACCGCCTCTATGTGGCGGCCACCTCAGATGGCGAGATCGCCGTCGCGCCGCCGGGAATCGACGAGATCCACCTCATCAGGGACCTCGTTGCGGTCGTGTCCCAACGTTCGCTGGGGACGGGCGAACGGTTCCCGTTCATCCTGCTCGCCCTTGACCTCGGGATCGTGCGGATAGTCGGCGACGGATTCGGCGGCGCAGGCTTGTGCCGCGTGCGGAGCCTCGCGTCGAACCGCGGGGTGGCCAAGGCGGCGTCGGAGCTCACGCCCAGACACCGGCAGGGCGAATCGCAGCTCATGGTGGTCGTGCCGCCTAGCTTGCACATTGAACTCCTCGCCGACGGGTTGGCAGGAGCCTGGCACTACGTGCCGGACGCCGATGCCTGGCTGTGGCCGGCCGACCGAGCGTCGGAAGCCCTGTGGCACGACGAGCTGAAGCACCACGGTCACACCGGATAGGAGCGGAGGGCGCAAGACGATGGGCATCCTGGCCCGAGAACCACTGCTGTCGGCTTTGCCGCCGGCTGATCGCGCAGCCTTGCTCGCTGCGGGTGCTCACCGCCACTTCGGTGCGGCTGATCGCTTGATCCAGCAGGGTATGGCGGACGACTTCGTAATCGCGATCTCGGACGGTTGGGCCTCCGTCCGGGCGGACGCCGCCAACGGTCGCGCATTCCTGCTCGCACTCTGCGGGCCGGGCGACGTCGTGGGTGAGCTGAGCGTCCTGGACGGAGGTCCCCACAACGCGACGGTAACCGCGTTGACCGCGCTGGAGACACATGTCGTCTCCGGCGAGTCCTTCCGCAGGTTCCTCGCCAACCATGCCACGGCTGGCGTCGCCTTGCTGCACGGTATGGCTCTGCGCCTGCGAGCCATCGACGCGCACGGCCAAGACCTGGCCACACTCCCTGTGGCGCAGCGGCTGGCCCGACTGCTCATCACCCTCGATCAGGACGGACCACACCACCCGCCGGCCATAAGGCTGCCCCAGCAGGAACTCGCCGCGGCGATCGGTGCCACCAGGGAATCTGTTGCCAAGTGCCTGGCGGCCCTTCGGGCTCAGGGCGTGCTGGTCACTGCGGGCCGGCAGATCACCGTCGTAGACCGCCCTGCTCTGGCGGCAATCGCCGGAGTGTGAATTCGGCTACTGCGTCATTGCCACCGCGGCCACAGGATGTGGCCATCGGCTGACATCATCAGAGGTCTGACACAGGAGGGGACACCATGTCGGCACCTGCCAGTTCCGCTGCCACGGCTTTGCCGTCGGCTCCGCGGTATCTCGTCGACCAAGCAGAGAACGCGATCGACCGGGCCGACCGGAAGGCCGCCGCCCTCGGCGCCGCCTCGATCGCCCTGGTGACCCTTCTGGACTCCAGGGGAGCGGTACACCATGGCTCGCTCCACGCCGCCGCGGGCGCACTCGTCACCGCAGGCCGACTCAGCTGGGTGGCCGCAGTCCTGGCACTGGCCGCCGCGGTCCGGCCCCGATTGCGCTCCGCAGCACCCGGTACTCATCCGGTCTCCTTCTTCGATCTGCCGGAAGAGTACGACGCCGACCGACTGCGCTCCCTGGTGATGGCTGCGGCCGGAGACGGCGAGGACTGGCTGTTGGCTCAGGGCCATGTTCTCGGGCGGATCGCCGTGGCGAAGTTCCGGATGATCCAGATGGCAATGGCGTTGCTTGTGCTCAGTGCTCTGATGAACGCGCTCGGTTCAACCCTCTCATAGAGAAACCCCAAGCAAGGAGACGAAGGCCTTGTCCACTGAAGCACTGCATCACCTCGTGGTGGTCTACGACATCCAAGGCTCAGCAGGACTGACGAACCCGGAGAAGATCGTCGCACGAGACTTGCTGGACGACTGTTGCACCGCAGCGCTTGAGACGGCCGACATCCCGGCCGGCCAGGTGCGCGTAAAGGACCTTGGCGACGGCGCCATGCTCCAATTCGGCGCTGAGATCGCCAAATCCCGAGTGCTGGGGGCCTGGCTCGGCACATTCCACAGCCGGCTCCGTCGCGCGTACGAGCAAGCCGAGCGGCCCTTTCAGGTTCGGCTGGCCGCACATGCCGGCGAGCTGCACCCCAGCTTGAACGAGTACACGGGGGTTGCGCTGGACTTCACGGCGCGGCTGGCCGATGCGCCCGCCGCCAAGCGGGTTCTCGGCGCCACGCCTTCGGCCCCGCTGGCGGTGATCGTGTCCGAGGTCGTCTACGACCAAGTTGTCCGACACCGAGGCGGAGGCCTGGAGCCCGACGCGTTCTCGCGCATCAAGCTCCAGGTGAAGGAGACCGATACCACAGCCTGGCTGCACCTGCCCGGGTGGGCTCGAGTGCCGATGCCACAGGAAACTGGGACGGCCGAGGAGCACGCAGGCGGGGCGAAACCACGTGCCGCTGCCGACCATGCTCGCGACGGTGGCCGACGGCAGGACATCACGGTCTCGGGCGGAAGCGTCGGCGTCATCGGTGAGGCTACGGTGAACGGCCCCTTCAACGTCGGCGGCGGCTCACGATGAGCGACGAAGAGGAGGCACAGCAATCGCCTGGAGGGGCGGAGAAACCTGAGGGTCGCAGGGCCAGAGGCGACGCTGCAGGCAAAGCCGGCGATGACGCGGAACATGAGGAAGAACACGTAGAACTCACGCCGGAAGACAAAGTCCGTGCTGCCCGGTCCGACCCGCTCTTCGAGGCGCGCGGAGCCGCTGACGCCATCACGGCCAACCATGCCTTCGAGAGTTTCCAGCGCAGTGTCTCGGCGGCCGGCCCGGTCGGCGTAATAGGCGGCGCGACGATCTCCGGCGGCATGCATATATACGCTGCCCCGACATCGCGCCACCAGCCTGCTTCTGGCCCCGTCCGCGCTGACCATCTCGAACAGATCACGTCCTGGTATGCCGCCGCCCCCAACGATCCGGAGATACGCAGTATCTTGACTGACCGGCGTGTCGTGGTCGTCCGGGGCATGCGGGAAAGCGGACGCACGACCACCGCGCTGAAACTGCTCACCGAGATCACCTCAGGCCAGGTCTCGTGGCTCGCCGCTGACAGCTTGCCGAACGCCGGCGGCGACGGAATCGAGAGCGGGCACGGATATCTCGCCGAACTGCGAACCGCGGACCACGGACTCGACGAAGCCGCACTCGACAGGCTGTCCGAGACGATGCGCCAGAGGAAGGCCTACTGCATTCTTCTGCCGTCCGCCGGGACATCTGGCAACGGCACGGTGTACGTACACGATCACGTGGCTCCAGCCAAAGGCTCGGTCGTGACGGCACGCATCGAGGCGGCTTGGCGCCAGGTACGGGAAGATGAAGCCATATTCCGCGAGACCACGACAGTGTTGAGCCGGGACCCGGAGCTGTGGGGCTTACTCGGCGTCGATCCCGGCCCGGCCGAGGAGGCATGGCTGGCCGATGTGATCATCCGACTGGCGGACGGGGTGTGCGATTGGGAGCAGGCGCTGGCCTCCTGGAGCGACCTGATCGACAGGAGGATCGAGAGCTGGCTGGCGGATCTGCCCCAGGGGGTGGATCTGCACCGGAACCGCGCACCGATTGAGGAGTTCGCCTTCCGGGTCAGCCTGGCTGTGCTGAACGACTCGCCGGCCCATCTGGTCGCCGAGGCTGGGGAACTGCTGGCGTTCGAGCTCTTCACCACCGCGAATCCTCGTCTGGAACCGGGCCGGAACGTCTTCGCCCAGATCGACGAGCACCGGATGGCCGCCACCCGGGCCCGGCTGCGGGACGGCGTGCTGTGGTTCGGCGACGCCTCGGTGCCGGCCAAGCTCATGGCCTACCGCGACGACCGCCTGCCGGTACGGCTGCTCGCCGCAGTCTGGAGCGACCGGCCGAACCTGCGACGTCCCATCCTGTCCTGGCTCCAGAAGCTGAGCCAGGACCGACGCCCGGACGTCTGGATGCGCGCGGCCTTGGCGATCGGCCTGGTCACCAGCTGGGATTTCGCCTACTGCTACCACGAAGCGATCGCGGTGTGGTCCGATTCGGAGGACGTCAAGCAGCGCCTCGTCGCAGCGACCGCCCTCAACCAGGCCGCGCGGGACGAGAACACGCGGGCCGCGGTGAACACGGTCCTGCGGACATGGGCCCGTGCTGACAAGGCGGAGGCGATGTGGACCGCCGCGGTAGCCCTCGGCTACGGCACGTCGGACGTGGCGTCCGTACTGCGTCTGGTTTGCCGGATCGGGGTCTGGAATGACGGGGAACTCGTACTGATCGCCAGCCAGTCGGTCGCTGATCTATTTGTCCGTGGCTGGTTCGCGGAGGTCGTGTCCGCGGTGGACGGCTGGATCGGCGATCGGCGGATCGGCGCACGGTTCTTGGGCCTGCTGGCGATACTCCGCCTCGGCGACCTGCGAGTTCGTCAGGTCCCGACCGTCGAGGATCTTCCAGTGCCGGCGGCGGCTCGCGCGATGCTGGCCGACCCGTCCCGGGCCGACTGGCCGTTGCTCGTGGCCCTCGCGAGTGTCGACGGCGAGCTGGGACGTCGGTTGGTCGAGTGCGTGTGGCAGGCGTTGTCGTCGACGCTTGTCTCCAAGTCAATGCGGGACGAGATCGGGGACTGGATCCGGGCCGCCGAGAAATCCGCCGAACTGCTCGCACCGCTGCGCGCGTTCCTCCAAGCCCTGATCGATGACCAGGACGACGCCGCCAGGCTCCTCGACCTGGTCGACACGCTCGTCGAGAACCTCGACGAGCCGCTGGCGGCGCCCATCGCGCAGGCCATGCGCACCGCGGTACACGACACAGCGATGAAACAGCGAGGATGAAACGTGAACTACGTCCGCAACGACTTCAGCCCAATCTTGGCACTGCGCCAGTACCTGGGTAGTCGGGCTGAGCCGGTCACCGCGCACATTGCGCACGTTCTGGTGACTACACGTGGGGAGCACCGGATCGTCTGGCCTCACGACCGGGCAAACTCGGTGGTATGGCAGCACACGAGATCCACCAGCCTGTTCCGTGGCCGGGTGAAGTCCGTTTACGACATCGATCTCGGCGTGCGCCACCTGGAATTCGAAGTGGATCTGCCGGGGAAGGATGACAGCTTCGCCTTCCGCGCCACGGTGACGGTCGAGTGGCGGGTTCTGGATCCCTCTCTCGTCGTCCGCAACCAACTCCAGGACATCCGTCCGCTGATCCAGCCCGCAATCACCGAAGAGATGCGACGCATCGCCCGCGAGTTCGACGTGGACCAGTCCGCCGGCGCCGAGGCCACGATCAACGATCGACTGGTCGGCGAGACGCTGGACTTCAACGACCCCGACCAGTTGGCCGCCGCGTTGGCGCGGTCCGGCAGCACAAGACACATCGGCCGGGAGTACGGGCTGTGGACCAGGACGATCGTCTCGGTGCTGCCGGACAAGTCCCGCCTCACGCAGGCCGAGGAGGTACGGGACCTGCGTCACCAGATCGAGGCCGAGCGCCTGCGGCAGGAGCTGCGGATGCTTCAGGAGGCCAACAAGAACGCAGTCCTGACACAGCGGATGGCGTTCTATCGCGAAGCCTTCGCCGCAGGCGATATCGACCGTGCGGTGCTCCAGGTGGCGCAGAACCCGGAAGAACTGACCGCGGTAGCGAACGTCGTGCGCCAGCAGGAAATGGCTGGGCAGCGCCTGACCATCGAGTTCGTCAACAAACTCCTGGAAGAGGGCGCGATCGAACGTTGGCAGATCTCCGATCAGGCCAAAGCAGCGCTGGACTGGCTTCAGCAGTCCACAAACGCAGTTTTCACACCCCAGGCCGCGAGCCAGACAGTGGAACACGTCGTCGCCCAGGGCAAGCGGGCACGCAAGACTCCCATTCCCACGCTGGACGGGCAGCCTCAGTCGGACAATGCGATCCTGTCCGACGCGACGCCGTCGGGCGCGGGTGACTGACAGCGTGCCCGTTGACGCGGCAATAGCGCGCCCCAGGAAGGTTCTGGTTCTGGGGCGCGCTAAGAGCGTACGCGGGCTGGTAGGCGGCCTGCGGCGTCAGACAACTTCGATATCTGAGATCTGGCCAGAGGTAGCCGCTGATGGCGACTGTAGGCCGGGATCCGAAGGCGCCGACTGCGGGGCGATCAAAGAGCAGCGCAAGCCTGCGCTCGCGGTCTTCGACTGTGCCGGGTGCGGCATGTCATTTCGGCGACGAGCCCAGGTGGCACGGAATCGTGGCCCGGATACCCGCCAGCGCGGGTAGAGGCGGTTAGCCTTCGAGCAGTACGCCTTGTCGGCCCGCACCCGGTCCGGTCGGCAGGGCGGCCGACGAGCGCCAAGACGCCGCCACTGAATTCGAAGCGAGTCGCGCACCGGTCTATTGGAAGCCGCATCCCGGGTCAGGGGCGTCCTCCGAATACGGACTGCCGACGGGGTCCACGTACAAGACGTCGAGCACGAGGGGAGTCACGCCCAGGTTGCGGCCGATGTGGACGTGGTCGGCGCCGCTCGGCTCCACGAAGGCGGCGCCTTCGGTGTAGGTGTCGGTGGTGACGCAGTCGGCGTCGGTGTGGGTCAGCGTGCCGTGTTCGACGTAAGCGAAGAGGGTGCCGTCGTGCCAGTGCCAGCCGGTGCTGCCGCCCGGTTGCACGGTGATCTGCCGCAGGACGTAGTCCTTGCCGCCCACTGTCGTCTTGTAAAGGTCGACTGCGGACACCCCGTAAGCGGGCGTGGCGTTCGCCGTCGCGGGGGTCAGCACCAGGACTGCCGCGACGGTGGTCGCGACGGCGATCCAGCGACGGCTTCCAGACACGTGCGTACTCCTATCCCACTATCAGCGTCAGAGTTCGCAACCACTTTATAAGAGCTCGGCAAGTTCTCAACGTTATGTACGACCGTGTTCACAGACAGTACGCTGAGTTGCTGCTCAGGCACACGCGAAGAGAAGACATGGGGAGCCGATACATGGCAGGCGAGTCCAAGGGTCCGAACGAAGAACACATACACACCGGTGGCCAGGACAAGCCGGCGGGGGACGACACCTCGGCCTTGACGACGCAGCGGCTGAACGTCGTCACGCCGGCGGAGAAGGATTCCTCTGCGCTCACCACACAGCAGTTGCCCGCCATCGCGCCGACATGGCCGCAGCCGCAGCCGGCTCCCGCTCCCGCTCCCGGTCCGGCCATGTCGTCCACCGGAGGCGGACACCAGACTCTGCCCCCGCAACAGGGGCCGTTCTCGCCCTCGTACGGACCGCCGCCACCGCCGCACTTGCAGCCGCAGCCCCAACCCACCAAGCCCTTCCAGCCGCCCAAGATACCCACGTCGCCCCGCGACCGTCGTCGACTGTTGATCATCGGGCTGGTCGCGGTGGTGGTGCTCGGCTGCGGGCTCACCTTCGCGCTGTGGCCCAGCAGCGCGAAGAAGGCGCCGGTCGCCGTGAACCCGCAGCACGTCGTCGCCGGGACGGTCCAAGCCGGCATCCTGACCCCGGACGACGTCAGCAAGGCCGTCGGCACGACCGTCATATCCGGCTCCGCCGCGAACCAGCCGCCGCCGGCGCTGACCGCCGACCCGGCCTCGTGCGCGGTGGCGATCGGCCCGGCCACGGCCACGGGATACACCAAGGGCTGGACGGTCTTCTACTCCACCACCTACCAGGACTCGGCCGGCGCCGGCGACTACACGGTGACGCAGACAATCGGTGAGTACGGCGACGCGAACCAGTCCGGTTCGGTGTTCCAGAGCCTGGCCAAGGGAGTCGCCGGCTGCCCGTCGGCGACCCGGACCGACCAGAACAAGAACACCGTGAAGTGGAACTACACGGTCGACACCAACACCTCCGACCACCTGGCCTGGACCGCGTCCCAGGACGCCGGCAACGGGTGGGCGTGCTACCGCCAGGCCCGGCTCAAGGGCAAGGCCGTGCTTCAGGTCGCTGTCTGTGAGGGCGGCGACGGCAAAGCCGCGGCGGCGCAAGTCGCCGACCAGTTCGCGGCGAAGGTGAGCGGGTAGCCGTGGCCGGACAGTCGCCTTCGCCTCGCCGCAGCCGCAGCCGCAGCCGCAACCGCGGCACGCGCCGCCTGGTCGCGGTGCTCGCCGCCGCCGGCCTGACCGGCGTCACGGTCGTCTCCGGACCCGCCGCGCGGGCCGCCGTGGTGCCGCACCGGAGCGCCGCGCCGACCAGCACCGTCTACACCTGGCACCTGTCCCAGGACGCCGACCCGTCCGCGCCGCCGGACGTCCCGGACCAGATCGGCGGCGGCTCGGCCCAAATCCAGTCCGAGATCACGGACTACAACACCAAGGCGCAGGCTCTGCAGAGCGAATCGGCGAAGGTCTCGGCCGAGACCGACTCCCTCACGCAGCGCGAGTCGGACCTGGAGAATCAGGCCAACCAGGTCACCGGCAAGCAGTCCAGCCTGGAGAGCCAGGCCGGCTCGCTGGAAAGCCAGATCAGCGACCTCAACACCCAGATCGCCGCCCACAACGCCGAACCGCACGTCTTCGAACTGCCGGACCAGCAGGCGGCGTACGACGCGTACAACGCGGAGAAGGCAAGCCTCGACGAGCGCAAGGCGGCCTTGCAGAGCCAGGCGGACTCGCTGCAGTCCAGCCTGACGAACCTGCAGAACACCGAGTCGTCGATCCAGGCGCAGCAGACCCAGCTGCAGGGCGACGTCCAGAAGCACAACGACGAAGTCACGTCGATGCAGAGCGAGGCCTCCGACCTCGACGCCGAGCGCCAGAAGATCCTCAGCGACGTCGCGGAGTACGAACAGCAACTCGCCTCGGAACCGGACACCGCGCCCTACGAGGACGCGCCCGGCGGCGACGCCTCGGATCCCGCCGGCGACCCGTCCGACCCGGCGGCCGACCAGGCCCCGCCGGACACGAACCAGTCCCAGCCCGCGATCAGCGGCGGCGACTCGGCCGAACCGGACGTGACCTACGAGCCGGCTCCGGGCGACAGCGGCGCGTCCGAACCGGAGGCAGCCGGCCCGGTCACCCAGGCACCGGTGCGCGTGACACTGTCACCGGACGCGGTGCGCTCCCTGCCGCCGGACGAGGCCGCGCACCTCAACCCGACGACCACGTACGACGGCCTGGTCCCGGAGGCCGACGGCGACTACGCGGTGACCGAACCCGAGCCGCCGGCCGGCAAGGAACTGCCGCCCGGCCAGAAAGCCTTCGACGACGCGATCGGCAAGGGCGGGAAAGCGACCGCCGAGGTCGGCGGCGAGAAGGTCACCATCGACCACGTCGACCCCGTGACCAAGGCGCCGCCGGAGGACGTCGGCGGGGACACGCCACGACCGGCGCCGGGGAACGGCACGCCCAACGCCGCGGCGCAGGGGCCCGCGGTCAGTGTGAGCCAGTTGCAGTCGAATCTGGACAACCAGGGGCTCAGCGACGAGGCGTCGCAGTTCGACCTGGAGTACTCGCCGAAGATCACGGACGCGAACGGCAACCCGACCTTCGGCGACGTCCCGATGGACGCCGCGGGGAACCCGGAGCTGGGCGCGGACGGAAAGCCGATCCTCCGGTTCTCCGACCTCGGTCTTCGGAATCCAGGGCAGGCCACGGAGACGTTCGCCAAGGACGAAGTCGAGTACTTCGATACCCAACTCGACAACCCCTGCCACAGCTTCGCCGGCGACACGCGGGTCCTGATGGCGAACGGCACCACCGAACCGATCGCCGAGGTCCGAGCCGGCGACCGGATCGAGAACGCCCAGCCCGGTGGCGGGAACGAAGTCCACACGGTGGACCGGGTGCACGTCACGACGACGGACGCGGACTTCGTGGACGTGCTCGTCGCGACGCCGCAAGGCGTCGAAACGATCACCAGCACCCGCGACCACCCGTTCTACGACGCGACCACGGCAGGGTTCGTCAACGCGGGGTCGTTGGCGCCTGGCTCCCGCCTGCAGAGCAGCTCGGGCCAGGCCGTGGTGGTGCGGGGACTTCGGCCGCACATCGGGCCGATGGTGACCTACGACCTGACGGTCGACGGCGTGCACACGTACTACGTGGTCACGGGCCACACCCCGGTACTGGTGCACAACTGCGGGGGCTGGATCGACGGCCACGAGCCCACCTGCATCTGCGACGGCATGGGCGGCGATCCCGTCTACCCCGAGACGCCCGACCTGGACCAACAGTGGGAGGAAGCCACCGGGGGAACGGCGACCCGCGACATCCACGGCATGCTGCGTGAGGCAGAGCGGGCATCCGGCGACGAAATCTGGAACGACCCCACCAGCGAGATGTACGTCCAGAAGGGCGGGCAGATCGTGAAGGTCCTCGACGTCGGCAATGGAAACTACTCTGTCGCCGTGAGGGACATGTCGAACCCCAACGGCAACTACACGACAGTCATGACCAACTTCACCCAGAAAGAGCTCGACGGCAGGCTCAACAGCGGCACCTGGAGCGCCCCCAATGGCTGAACCGGCGGAAGACCCGACCAGGGAACAGGTGACGCGCGAGTGGAGGGGCGTCATCGATGGGTCGGTGTCCAGGGAGAGCGCGCACCGCTGGGCGGCCACCTGGGTCGAGGATGCCGACTTCGACCCGGCAGATCCGATGATCCTGAACGGCCTCCAGTATGTGCACGGCTTTGATTTGGTGACGGACACCAACGGGGGCTTCGGCCATTCAGCGTCCGGGGTCGACGGGGGCTATATCAAGGACGGCGAGGAGATCGAATCGGATTTACAGCACTGGCTGGGCGAGAACGCGCTTTACGACGAGGACCCGTCCGGGTTCCTGAGCCGGAAGATCGCGCACGCGTTGGAGAGCCTCGAGTGGCGCGGTAGTCCGGGGAAGCCGATCGACAGCGGGGAGGACGCGTCGCCGTAAGCATGTCAGGCACCTCAGTGAAGGTGGATTCGCAGCCAGTCGATGATGATCGGAACGACTTCGGCCAACTTGGACGCGGCGACGTGGCCGGTGCCTTCGATCAGATGGACTTCCGTGTCGCGGCGGCCGGTGAACACCAGGGTGTCGGCGGCGGGGACGTGGACGTCGTCAGCGCCGTTGACGACCAGCATCGGGGCGTTGGCGTCCTTGTCGAGCAGCGGACGCAGCGAGTAGTTCTGCATCATCGCGATCAAGTCGTCGGTCGCGGGCTTCTCGGTCAGGCCCACGGCGTTCCCGAAGATGTCGATCATTCCGAACATCAGGTGCTCGAGGTTGTCGGCGGTGAACCCGGTCTCGACCGGACCGCCGAGGTCCACGGCGGCGTCCACCTCGCCGCCCAGGCCTGAGTGGGCGGCGAAGTAGCCGCCCATGGAGAAGCCGAAATGCCCGACCTTGCCATTGCCGGCGGTCCGGGCGTGCTCGATGAGGCCGCGGACGATCTGGATGCCGCCTTCGGCGGTGAGCGGAACGTCCGACTCACCGGTGCCCGCGTGGTCGAAGGCCATGACCCGGACGTCGGCGTGCTGCGCCAGTTGGACCAGCAGCGGGTGGATGTCCATCTTCCAGGAGTCGACACCGCCGGAGGCCAGCAGGACCGGGCGGCCCTGCTGGCCGAGCAGGTGGACAGGGACCTCCGTGGTGCCGTCGCCGTATGCGACGGTCAGAACCTGCCGGGAGAACGGGACGGGAAAGCCGGGCGATGCCAGCTCGTACTCGCGGATCTGATGGGTCAGAGCAGCGCGCTTGGCGGCGTCCGCCAGGCAAGGGAACTTCGCCCAGCCATAGGCCAGGTAGGCCAGATCGTGGCGGCCTTCAGCGGCGTAACGGCCGGCCAGTGCGGACCATTCGTACACCCAGCCGCCGGGAGCGTCGGCCCACATGTCCACGATCGCGGTACGAACCGAATCGACGTCGCCGGCCGGCAGGCCGAGGTTCAGCATCTGGGGTCGGCGCTCGGCGAACAGATTCGCCGGGTCCAGAGGCCACCGGTAGGACATCGTCGGCTCCTTCGATCGCAGTCAGAACACTGCCAAAGTAGTCGCAGGCCCTTGCGTTGCGATCACACCTGGATTGCACTCGGTTCTGACCTGGTCGCCAGGGCGAGTTGAATCAGCCGGTCGGGTTGGTCAGAGCGAAGGTCTGGCTCTGCAGGGTCGTCGCGTCGTTCGTCTGGGATCCGACCGCGAACAGGGTGTGCCCGATGGAGGCGACGGCCGAGAGGTCACCGCGCGCGGATCCACTCGGCGTCGGCACGACCGTGGTGGTGCTGCCGTCGGACTGCATGGAGACGGTGCCGAAGGACTGGTCGCCGACGAACCAGGCGTCGTGCGGAGCGACCGCGGTCACGCCCTTGAGGTTGACGAACGACCCGCTGAGCGCGGGGGTGGGCACGATGGTCCAGGCGGTGCCGTCCCAGTGCTCGGCCAGGGGATGGCCGCCCAGGGAGCCGACCGCCCACACGTCGCTCGCCGAGGTGGCCGACACAGCGTTCAGGGTGACGCTGAACGACGGGTTGGTCGCCGGGACCGGCAGCGACTTCCAGGTGCCGCCGGAGAACCGCTCGACGAACGCGGTGCGGGCCACCCCTTCGGGCTGGATCGGCGTCTGGACCGCGCCGACCGCCCACACCGAGCCGTCGGAGGTGGTGGTGACGCCGGTGAGCAGCGCGGTCGCGCCGGTCGGCAGCGCCACCCCGGTCACGAGCGACCACGAGGTCCCGTCCCAGTGCTCGATGATCGGCTGCGCCTCGTTGACGCCGTCCTGGCCGACCGCCCAGACGTCGTTCGCCGCCCGAGCGGTGACCGCGTTGAGCCGGCTGTTGACGCCGATGCTGGGACTGGGCACGACCGTCCAGGCGCTGCCGTCGAAGTGCTCGGCCAGCGTCCGCTGCGATCCGTCGGCGGTGGCCGTGGTCGTGCCGACCGCCCAGGCGTCGGTCGCCGACACCGCCGCCACGCCGCTGAGCACGAAGTTCGGCTTCGACGTGGCCATCAGGGTCCACCCGACGCCGTTCCAGCTCTCGATCGTGGCCTGCGGACCGGCCCCGCCCACGGCGAACCCGTGGGTGCTGTCGACCATGGCCACGCCATGGAACTGGTTGCTGGTGGTGGTGCCGGCGTTGGCGCTCGGCACGATCGTCCACGGGCTCGTGGCGGCCGAGGCGGTCGAGGCGAGCAGGACGCCGGCGGTCAGGGCTGCGGTGGCAGCGAGCGTGATTCTGCGGCCGAAGCGGGCTCCGGCAGAAGCAATGTTTGTCATGCCCATAGATAGCCGCAGAGGTTACAAACCTCTCACATAGCGCCCTGGGTTCAGACCACGGCGACAGCTATGACGGCCAGCTCCCGCCATTCGTCACCGCTCAGCTCTCGACCTGTGCCAGGGTCTCCCGCGACGAGGCGCCGGGTTCTACCAGGCCAAGGACCCGGGACGGCGAGAACAGGACCCGGAGGCCGCCGTCCGGCTCGTCGAGGCCCCGCTGCGGGAAGGCCTCGCCCGGCCGGCCCCAGTGGCCCTCGAGCCAGACCGCGCAGGCGTCCTGCTCCTCGCCGCAGTACTTCTCGACCTGGGCGGACAGGGCGACGCTCATTCCGCCGTCGTTCAGTGTCAGGTGGATGGTCCGTCCGTCCACGGCGGGGTCCGCTGGCGTCTCGGCGTCGACTCCGACCTCGGCCGAGTCGACCCCGAATCCCATGGGGTCCAGGCGGAGCACGACCGGCAGCCGGACCAGGCCGGTCGGTGCGCTCTGCGCCGCCTCGTTGAGCCGGTCGAACAGCGGGCCCGAGGGGGAGATCGCGGGGCCGTCCGTGAAGCTCGGCTCCGGCCTGGATCTTGACATGCTCACCAGCGCTCATCCGTTCTGTGGTCCATTGCCGACTGCTCGACAGTCACCGATTCTCACCAATTGTCGCCGAAGTCATCAGACGGCGAAAACGTGGCTGCCGCCTCCGGGCGGCCCACAGCCGTTCGTACTTCAGCGTCCGCGCTCGTGCTTCAGCGCCTACTGCGCCTCCTGGAGGAATGACCGGCGGCGGCGTCCGCGGGCTTCTGCACGTAGTAGGTGAAGTCATGGTCATCCGCGGTCGAGTCGGTGTTGTTGAACGTCCACCCCAGCCGGCCGGCCTCCACCGCCTCTTCCATGCCGCGCTCGACCCTGCCGCGACTGGATCTCTTCTTGCCCAACACCCTGCCCAGCACGGCCGGATCTATCTGGCTCGCGCACCACAGCTCCACCTTGCGCCGACTCCAACCGTCGACGTCGCGCAGGCTCCAGGCGGCGACTTGCCGAAGCGCTTCGAGGACCTGCGTGCTCGTGACCTCCTCACCCTCCAGCTCGATCCCGTAGTGCTGCAGATCCTCGACAAGCGCATTCCAGCCGCCTCCGGCGAACCTGTGCAGGTCGAACCTGATCACGTCCTTGCCGGCATCGGTGAGCTTGATCTGGCTCCGCACGTGCTCGACGCTGTCCTTGCCGTCGGCAACCATGGCCTTGTTGGTCTCGATGCGAGCACGGTTGGCGGTGTAGGCGAAGTGGTCGTCCCACAGGCACGCGCGCGGACTGGTCGGCCACGCGTCCACAGCGACCCACTCGCTGTCCGGCTCGTCGTCCTTGCCGATGAGGACCCACGCGTGGTCGAAGTCCTTGACCGAGATACTTCGGATGTACTGACCCTCGCCGTGCGCGCGCAGGTAGGCGTAGGCGATGTCAGCGTGCTCACCGCAGTTGCCGCCGTGCGCATGCGCCGCCTTCGCGGCGGTCAACGTGGCGGAGTCGGGACGCCTCCGCAGCTTAGAGGTGTCCCAGAAGGCCTTTTGCCGCATGACCAGCATGCGCAAGTAGGAGTTGAACTCGGTGTCGACCAGCGCCTCCCACTGGTTTCCCGCATCCGCAATCTGGCGTTTGACGTGCCTGATCGCGGACCCGCCGAGCCGCAGACGGCGAGCCGCCCGCGACGAGACTTCCCGTTCGGGCCTTTCCTGCGGCGCCCGCTGAACGACCGAAGTGCCCGAAACGCCCACCCGCGACGCCCCCTGACCGAGGCGGAGCATCTGGACGACCGCCGCGTTCCCCAACCGCCCCTGCATCGCGGTGAGCCCCGAGGCCATCGCCGCGTGACTGGTCACAGTGGCGGGATCCCCCGAGGAGACCCCGGCGGCCAGGCCCTGAAGAACATCGGGACGGGTAAACGGCCCGGACACCGCGGCCGTCCTCCGAGTCGCAGCAGCCGCAGCCGGCCCCGACCGTTCCGGATTTTCGCGTGTCGGCACGCTGCCACTCCCTCGCTGCACTGTGCACGGTCGTGAATTGCTGACGCTGACGCAGCCTATAAGCGGACACAGAACGAGCGGCACCTCCCGCAGTGCCAGGTTCTGGGGAGCCAAGGGCAGACCCGATTGCCCGATGGGGCACCGCCATCCGGTGCGCAGGGTCCTGCGACAGCTCGCGGAGGCGGGCGGGGCGTGCCCTGCTCCCGCTGTCAGGTCAGCTGCTCCCGCTGCTCCCGCCTGTCCTACACCGATATTCGGCCATTGGCTGTGAAACTGGGCCGGATGATGCCCGGCATCGTCGAAGAGACCAGTTGCGCGGCCAGTGCGCGGCTGATCAAATCGTTTGCGCCGCCCGTGCACGCCGCTCGCAATCTCCGCATATCATGCGGTCTGGCCCTGGTCATGTCGTCGGCGAAAAGGCCGGACAGTTGTCTTGGGACGACCTGCGCACGCAAGGAGGGAAGCTCGCATGAGCAGCACGATCCACCACTCCCACGAGGGTGATCCGCTGGGGCCCGCCACGACGGTCGAACTGGCCGACGGCGTGTACGGCTACGTGCAGCCGGACGGCTCGTGGTGGATCAACAACACCGCCTTCCTGGTGGGCCGGCACGGCGTGGTCAGTGTGGACACGTGTGCCACCGCCGCGCGCACCCGCGGCTATCTCGCAGCCGTGCGAGCGGTCACCGACCAGCCCATCAGAACTCTGATCAACACCCACCACCACGGCGACCACACCCACGGCAACCGGCTGCTGGCCCCGGCGACGGTGATCGGGCACGAGCGGATGCGCGAGGCCCTGATCGAGGCCGGGCTGCCGGGTCCGGCACACGCCGCGGTGTGGGGCGACGTGCCCTGGGGCGACCTGGAACTGGAGCCGCCGTCGGTGACCTTCCGGGACCGGATCACCGTCCACGTCGACGACCTCCGGTGCGAGGTGGTCAACGTGGGGAGCGCGGCGCACACCGTCAGCGACAGTTACGTGTGGATCCCGCAGCACTCGCTGCTGATCGCCGGCGACCTGGTCTTCAACGGCGGTACCCCGTTCGTGCTGATGGGCTCGGTCGAGGGCGCGATCCGGGTACTGGAGGAGCAGATCAAGCCGCTCGGCGCGCGCACGATCGTGCCGGGCCACGGTCCGGTGTGCGGACCCGAGGCGGTCGACGACGTGCTCGGCTACCTGCGTTATGTCAAAGCGGTGGCGGAGCAGGGTCTGGCCGCCGGTCTGACGCCGTTGGAAGCGGCACGGGAGATCGGCCTCGGCGAGTACGCCGACCGGACCGATTCCGAGCGCCTGGTGGGGAATCTGCACCGAGCGTACGCGGAATCGGCCGGCGCGGAGCCTGGCGCCGAGATCGACCTCCCAGCGGCGCTGATCGACATGGTGGCGTTCAACGGCGGAAAGCCGCTGCGCTGTCTGGCTTGAGGGAGGCGATGAGACGTCGGCCACCAAGGCCCGCACAGCAACAGGCTCGTTGTCCGTCTGTGCTGTACGACCAATCAGCCTTGAGGCATGGCGATCAGCCGTCCGTCGCGCCGACCCACACCGTGATCGGATAGAGATCGGGTGCCGGCATCGTGACAGGCGGGAGGTTCAACCGGGTGCTGGGAGTCGGTCGAGGAGTCGGTGCTGGCGGCGTCCCGTGGTCGTACTGGATGAACACCGGCGCGCCGTCAGCCGTGAAAGCTACCGGGTTCAGGCCCGGACTGGTGCCGCGCAACTGGCCGTCGGCCAGGCCGAGGGCGGTCACCTGGTCTCCGGAGATGGCGTTCTGCAGGCCATAGACGACGTCACCGTGCAGTACCAACGGCAGGAATGACGGCTCTGGCGTCACGGTACCGATCGTGGCCGGCCCCAGGTGCTGCCACAGCGCCCTCCCGGTGGCCCAGTCGACAGCGACCGCGACCTTGCGACTGACCCCCATGGTGCCGCTGACCAACACGGTCGAGCAGTCCTGAGCGCTAATGGCCTTGAGTGCCGGGATCAGGGTGGTGCCGACCACGTCGGAGGGGACGGCGACCGGCGCCGTGATCCGGCCCGTGGCCAGATCCAGCACCGCGAGGTCGGCGCTGCTGGTGCCGGCGGAGTACGACTGCGATATCTGCGGCCACTGCATCAGCAGCCGGTCTCCGCACGCCGCGAGAACATGACGCCAGCCGCCGGACTGCACAGCGACCGAGTCCATCGGCTGGATGAAAGTGGCGACTTTCTTTGCGCCGTGGGGCAGGTCGTACACGGTGAAACGAATGGGGCTGGGAGTGGAGACGCCGGACGGATTCGAGGAGGCGTTAGATGAAGCCTCCACTGCGTATCCGCCCACCAGTTCCAGCCCTTGGGTGCTGCCGGGCTTGCCGGGAGTGGTGTTCTGGACCGTCAACACCGTCCGGCCGGTCAGGTCGAGGACTGACACCGCCGACTTCGTATGCCGGGTATCGAGCGGATCGGGATCGGCGACCCGCTCGACGAATCCGCCCTCGTGAACGATGCCCGTGTTCTGGTCGCCGACCAGGCCGTTGTCATACGTCGCCGGTCCGGCGAGTTGCTCCCCGGCGCTGCTCCACAACCGGTTTCCGGTCTGGTCGAGCAGAATCGATGCGAACTGCGGGGTGTTGGCTCCCGTGGGCTTCGGCTCGTAGCGGACCTCCACCGCGCTCTGACTGCCGATGGTGACGACGTCCATCCCGTAGTAGCCGATGGCGTCGGGGATGGGGACTGTCGCGAGTGCCTTGCCGGCGGTGCTGTCCAGGAGTTCCACGCTCAGCGTCGGCGGCGTCGAGGGCACCGTCCCGGCCGGAGCGCCGAACGACGGAACGGCCACCACATTCCCGATCACGGCGACCATCCCCACCTTGGCCTGGTCGGCCATCACGTCGAAGGCAGTGGTCGCGGTTCCGGTGGCAAGGATCGGATTCCCGAATCCGGCAAGCCTGGTGCGCGACAGTGTGATCGGCAGCGACCACCTCGGTGGATGCGCGAACTCCGCCGGGGCCTGAGTGAACGTCGCCTCGATGGCAAAAGTCCAGGACGGAGAGCCCGTGGACGCTGGCGGCCGCCACCCCGATGCCCCGCCATCGCTCTGCGTCTTGACGGTTCCGAAGGCTTCGGTCGGCACAGTGTGGCCGGCCGCCAAGCCGGAGCCGTGGCCGTGGCCGTGGCCGCCACCTGAGCAGCCGGTGAGTCCAATCGTCATGGCCGTGGACACGGCAAAGACGCCGATCCGCACCCAAGCACCGTGACCAGTCTTGTTCGAGCGCACGCTTTCCTCCCCGGACCGCAGCGCGCCCAATGTGTGCCACACAAGTCCGGCCCCGCTGACCACCGTTTCGAAGGAAACAGGGGGCGGGGCCGGACCACAACGAGATGCCACCTTCTCGCCACTAAAGAGGCGCACGAGGCGCGGACTTCGTTACACGTCTGGCTACCAGGGATTACGCCGGAGTGAGTGGACGCTACTCACCAGACGCCGATGCCAGCGAAGCAGCATGCCCGGAGTGACGATCCGGCGACCGCGCAGTGCCTGGGGCAGGAGCTTGAACAGCGCCGCGAGCACCGCACGGTCGGTCCAGCCCAGCCTCGGGTTCGGGTTCGGGTTCGGGTTCGTCCGGCGCAGCACCGCTACTTCCTGGCGTAACACCAGTATCTCGGCGTTCTTCGATGCCTGCGATCGGGCCAGCAACGCCAGCCGGGATAGGAGGTTCACGAGGATCCGGTAGAACAAACCGACGGCCACAGAGCCCGACGGCCACAGAGCTCGATCATGCCACGGGATCACCCGAGGTCAGGCTGTTGGCCGAGTTTCTGACCAGGACAGGCGGGCTGGGCGTGCCCTCGGTCCGGGTCCGGGACGACGAACAGCTCACGGCGGCACTTGCGTCTGCCATCGCCGAACCCGGCCCCCACCTGATCGAAGCGGCCGTGCCCGGCATCGTCGGCTGAGCCTTCGGCCCGCCCGATGCCTGAAGGGCGGCGGACCACGGCTCTGTTCGTCGCCTTCGAGGGGAGGAGCGGGAGACGTTCTTCCCTGTTTGATACCGAATGTCGGCCAATCCTGTCCCTGACTGTGTCAGTATTGCTCCATTCCCAGTCCATGAAGCCACCGTGCGTCTCGACATATTCGGCAGCCCAACATCAAGGCTCACCGTGCTGGCCACAGCCCTAACGAAACCGACCACGCCACCGCCGGGCTGCGGCACCCACGCCGAACAAGATCCCGCAGTTTTCGTGACCTCTCGGCTCCAGCAGACCGGAGGTAGCAACAGGTGAAACGCCGATTCGCGGCGGCGGTAACCGCATCAGCGGTGATCCTTGTGGGGTCCGCCGACTCGGGGGCGTTTCCTGGCGCCCGGGCGGCGCACGCCCCCAGGAGCACCTCGACGAGCACTTCCTGCGGAGGTGGGGGTGGCGGCACCGGCCCGGTCGTGACCCAAGCCACGCAGGTCCAGCAGATCACCGGACCCCTGTCCGCACGGTGGGGAATAGACGGCGCGGACCTCGGGGTGGCGTGGTCCGACGGCGTCTCGGTGTTCCACGTCTTCGGTGACAACTACAGCTCGGCCGTCCCCGGCTTCGGCGGGCCGACCGGGACGGACTGGCAGCCCAACGCCCTCGGGTGGGACACCACCGGGGATCTCTGCACGGAATTTCAGTACACAGGGTTCGCCGACGGGACCGACACCCCGTCCGGGAACCGGCAGGCGATCCTGCCTGCCATCTCCAGCTCCGAGGACGGAATCGTGCCGTCCGGCGGCATCCACGTCAACGGCAAGGACTACCTGAAGTACATCAGCTTCCCGCTGGGCCACACCGGCCAGGAGCAGACGCGGGCCAACGGCATCGCGGAGTCGGACGACGGCGGAATCACCTGGCACCGGGTGGACACCGCTGTCTGGATGAACGACTCCTCGTACACCGAGAAGTTCCAGCAGCAGGCTCTGGCCGAGGGACCGGACGGGTACGTGTACGTCTACTCCACCCCCTCGGAGCGGCACGGTGACGTCTACCTGATGCAGGTGCCCGACGCGGCCATCCTGGACAAGGAGGCGTACCGGTACTGGACCGGGACCGGGTGGTCCTCGACGGAGTCATCGGCCGAGGCGGTTTTCGCCGGGCCCGCCGGAGAGATGTCGGCCCAGTACCTTCCCTCGGTGAACCGGTGGGTGGCGATGTACAACGACGACAACGACACCTCGAACGGCTCGACGGTCCTGCGGTACTCCACCTGCCCCACCGGGCCGTGGTCGTCCCCGCAGACGGTCCTGCCGGACAGCGTCCGGACGATCTACGCCCCGATGATCGACCCCCGCTCGACGGGGACGGACCTCTACTTCTACGGATCGGACTGGCACACCTATCAGACTTACCTGTTCCACTCGACGATCAACCTCCCCTGAGGGCCGACCGGTGGGGGGACCGTGTGCGAGTGGAGTCCATCATCGGGTGCCCAGGTGTCGCACATAGCGATTGTCCTTCCGCGCGCTGATGGCTGAAGGCCTGGTCAGGAAGTGCCCCCGGCAGGATTCGAGCTGCGACCATCGGATTGGAAGCGGCGGAGCTCTGCAACGGCGGTCATGAGGTGGACGGCGGTCCCCGTCGATCGGGGGCCGCGCCCTCGCGCCGGTGGTATCCGCTCTAAGAGACCGTCAGTGTCCCGTAGGCGTATTCGTCATTCACGTTCGTGATCCGCCCGTAGGCCGTGAAGTCGTCCGTCCCGGTGGCAGTGGTCGCGAACGTGACTTTGAGCGTTATGGCGGCACCGGGCTGGAGCTGTGGATTGCCGCAGTAGATGGTCTTGATCACGTTGCGGCAACCGGCGCTCACCGACGTGATGTGCTGGTTGGCCCAGCCGGGGTTCTGGATCCCGAGCGCCCCGGAGGTCACCGACGAGGTGTTGTTGGTGAGCGTCGCCGTGAGCGTCACCTGCCCTCCGACCGTGGTCGTGGGCGGGTCGACAGTAAGGTTGACGGTGATCGGACCGGCGGCGGCCGCCCGCGCGGTGAGCGGCACGGTCACAGGCAGCACCATCCCGATCAGGGCGCTGATTGCCAGTCGTGCGGCAGCGTGCTTCATGGAATGCATGAGGCTTCCTTACCCGGTCGGATGGTCCAGCCTGTCCTGGTCGAAAACGCGGTTCTGGCAAGATTTTCGTGAACGGTAGCGGCGGCTGCGCCTGCCGAATACCCATCCGTGCAGGTCAAAAGCATATGCAGCTTAGTGCGGAGACGGTCGACCCAGCATCGAAATCATGTGCTGTGCTCTCGGCGGAGTCTCGGGCATGATGGCCGGTCATGCTGCTGCGTTTGACTTATCTGGCCGTGACCAACGCCTTCGCCGCGCTGCGGCTGCTGCCGATGAGCGACCGTGATAAGGATGCAGAGATCCTGGCCCTGCGTCATCAGCTTGCGGTTCTGCACCGTCAACTCAGTCCGGCACGGGCCAGGTTTGCCCCCGAGGACCGGGCCTTTCTCGCAGCGCTGCTGCAGCTCCTATCTCGTGCCTCGTTGCGCCGGCTGCCATTGATGGTCAGCCCGGACACCGTCCTGCGATGGCATCGCGATCTGATGCACCGACGCCATGCGAAAACCTCCCGGCCCAAGCACCGTGGACGCCCGAGAACGGTCGCTTCGATCCGGCGGCTGGTGCTGCGCCTGGTCCGGGACAATCCGAGTTGGGGCTATCGCCGCGTGCACGGGGAGTTGGCGATGCTGGGTATCAAGGTTGCCGCCTCGACCGTCTGGGAGATCCTCAAGGATGAGGGCATCAACCCGGCACCTGAGCGCGACGCCACCAGTTGGGCTGCGTTCCTGCGCAGCCAGGCCGACGCGCTGCTGGCGTGCGACTTCATCGAGACAGTCACCCTGACCGGACAGCGCCAGTACATCCTGGCCGTCATCGAGCATGCCACCCGGCGGGTCCGCGTGCTGGGCACCACGGCCCATCCCACCGCCGCCTGGGTCACCCAAGCGGCGCGGAACCTGGTCATGAATCTGGAAGAAGCCGGAGCCACAGCTGAGTATCTGATCCGGGACCGCGACGCGAAGTTCCCACCGCTGTTCGACGAGATCCTCGCACAAGCTGGGGTCCAGGTCGTGCTCAGCGGGATCCGCATGCCGCGGATGAACTCGGTCATGGAGCGGTGGGTGCAGACCTGCCGCCGTGAGCTGCTGGACCGCACCTTGATCTGGAACCAACGTCACCTACTACGCGCCCTGCACGAATACGAAACGCACTACAACCACAACCGCGCTCACCAAGCGATACAGCAGGCCGCGCCACTACGTGCCGTCCCCGCGCCGATCACCGATCCACAGCACATCACCGACCTCGACATCCGCCGACACGACCGACTCGGCGGCATCGTCCACGAATACCAACACGCAGCCTGACCAGCCTGAACGACATTATCGGCAGGCGCAGGGTCGCGCGGTCCAGCGAGCGATGTCGGGAACGTAGGGTCCTGAGTCGTCCGAAGCCGAGGTCGGCCGGGTTGTGGACCGGCGGTCCGGATACGCTGTCAGCACGCCCTGTCCTCCAGCTACTCCAGGACGTCCTCGGCTGCGGTCGGCGCAGCTCTGGCAAGGCGGCGCACTCAGCGGTGGAGATCGGGTGCCGGCCGCCGCCGATCTTGACGAACGCGTCGGCCGCCGCCAGCCCCGGCCGGTCAGCACCTCACCCTACTGGGAAAGTGAGGCCCGGCGAGCCGCTCCCCGCACGCGAAGCCGAGCGTCTGATATCGCTGACACCCAAGGCGGCGCTACTTGTGGCCTATGGGCCCGCGGACACAAGCCGTACTGCGAGACCGGCAAGATCACGGCGTCGGGGCGGAACGCAGAGGTCGCGTTGCCCGGGTTCTTCGACCAGCCCTGATCGCTCGACCACCCCGAGGCGTCGTCAGGGGTGCAGCTCTACCAATGCGGCGATCTGCTCCTCGACGGAGTCGAAGATCGCCGCCTGCCCGCCGAACAGGGTGACGTTCGCCTTGCGCTTCCCGTCGACGGTCAGCTCGCGGGCGGTGTCGGCCGGCAGCGCGTTCGGGTCCGTGAGCAGCAGCGGCTGGCCAGCGGCGGCCATCAGCGCGCCGCCGGACAGGGCGTCCGGGAAAGTCGTCCCGGTCGCCACACCGAACAGAGTCACAGCGCTCAAATGGAAAAGCTGCACGGTGTTCGCCGCTGTGGCGTACCGGTCGTTGCCGACGGCGGTCTCGATCTGCTTGCCCCTGGCAGGGACCTGCTTCGCCACGGCGTCCCAAGCCGGCCCGCCGACCGCGATCACGGTCTGGTGGGCCTGCACGAAGGCAGCCGTGGCTGGATCCATGCGGTTCTTGTCCGAGAGCACCAGTACGGCGCCGCGGTTCGCCGCGAGCGGTCCGGCCGCCAGCGCGTCGGCGAAGTCGTCGCCGCGGGCCACCACGACCGTGGCCGTGGCGCCCATGCCGTCCTGCGCGATCTTCAGAGCGGTGTCGAACCGGCTCGCGCCACCGTAGCGGACGATCCGGTAGCCGAGCGCACGCACCTGCTTCTCAACCGCCGGGCTGATCGCCGACTCCCCGCCCAGAAGGTAGACGGTGCGGGAATGGTCGTGGCCGAGCACCCGATCGATCTCCGCCGCGGTAGGCGTGCCGAGGTCCTTGGGGTCGGTCAGCAGCAGGGGGCCGCCGACGTGTGCGGCCAGCGGTCCGCCGGCCAGCGCGTCGGCGAACGCGTCGCCGCGGGCCAGGACGACCGCCTTCGCGGTGCCGCCGGGGAACTGGCGGAGTGAGGCGTCGATCGCGGTCTCGTAGCGGTCCCGGCCGCCTACGCGGGTGACGGTCCCGCCCGCACCGGCCGGCGGCGGTGGCGGTGGCGTCTGGCCGGGGATGGTGACGGTCACCTGCGTGGACGCGGTGCCTGTCCATCCGTTCTGGTCGCGGACCGTGACGGTGACGGTGTAGGTGCCGGATGCCGCGTAGTAGTGGTCGGAGTATCCGGCGTAGTTGTTCTTGTCCGATTGCCCGTCGCCGAATTCGAAGTCGTATGTCGCGCCCGGGCCCCCGGAAGCGCTGATCGTGATCAAGTGCGGATCATTGGCGTTCGGCTGGAAGGACGACACCATCGGCGTCACCTTGGTGGGGGCCGGGGAAGCGGTGAACTCCGCTGTCGCCGTCTCACCCTTCTGGCCGGTGAACGTCACGGTGCCGTGGTAGGTCCCGGCTGCGGGGTAGTGGTGAGTGCTCTGACTCGTCGTGGCGGAACCGTCACCGTAGGAATAAAGGGCTGACACCGGGCCGGACCACTGGAACATCCCGTCGGTGTGCACGGTGGCGTCCAAGTAGTTCTGCGGTGACAGGCCCAGTGATGCGGTGGCGGTGAACGGCCTGGTCTGCATGCCCGTGAACTCGCGGGCGCCGCGGTCGGCGTAGCCGACCGATCCGGATCCGGTGTCCGCCACGTCGGGGTCGTCGACCCGGTCGACGGCCGGCTCACCCGGGGCGGCCGCGTCGGCCGAGTCGATGGCCGGGGAGTTCCAGGTCAGCCGGTAGGAAGGCGCGACGAAGTACTCCTGAGGCGTGGCCGGCCAATCCGGGTCGTTGGAGGTGTCGAGCTGCGCCGCACCGTCCAGGTCCGCCGACCCCAGAAGCGCGCTGTCGAAAGCCTGGCCGGTCGCGTAGACGCTGGTTCCCCAAAGAACCGACGTCGTCCGACCAGCGCTGCCAAAGAGGTTGTGTCCCACCAGAGTGTTGGCGATCGCCGTGACGGCCACGGTGAGGGCCGGTTGGGGACCGCCGTCGGCGAAGATATCGTTCTCGACCACGGCGCCGGTAGAGGCTCCGGACAGGACGACGTCGGCGATGTTGCCGGCGGCCGTGTCCGAGACGAGGCGCACGTCTTTCGAGTCGGTGACCTGGATGCCGGTGCCGTAGACATCGCCGAGGATCGTGCCGCTGACCGTCGTGCGGTCCGACCCGTTCTCGACGAGGATGCCCACGGCCAGGTTGTTGCCATCGGTGTTGTCGGCGTCGACGTGGCTGTCGGTGACGGTCGAGTCGGTCGTCGCGGAAAGCCGTATCCCGAAGGGAGCCAAGCGGTTGTCGGCGGCGGAGTTCAGCGGCGTGACCAGGACGTGGTTCACGGTCAGCGCCGACGAGCCGGAAGCGTCCAGGCCGCCCAGCCGGATGTCACGGACCACGACGTCGTGCTGCCCGGTGACGCTCACCACGGTCTGCCAGCTGTTGTCGGTGAAGGTCTGGTCGGCGTAGTGGCTGAAGACGGTGATCGGTTTGCCCGGTGCGCCCGAGCCGGCGATCTTGTCCGTCGCTCCGAGTTCACCGACCAGCACCGAGTCGCCGGGCTGGGCGGCGGCGGTCGCGCCGGCGAGCGTGCAGTACAGAGCACCGTCGGCGCGCGGCGCGGCGTCGGAGCACGTCCCGGCGAAACCGACGCGAAGCGTCACCGGCGCGGCCGTATCGGCGTCGGCGGCAGCCGCCATCGGCACGCCCAGCGCCGCAATAGAGAGCGCTGATATCGACATGGTTGTGATCCGGCGTGCGCGCATACCGACCCCCGTAGACCGTGACCCCACCCTGATAAGCCACGACGAGTCTCGCGGGATCGAAGGTCGGCAGTCAACTCCGACAGCAGCGGCCCACGACCGGTTATGGCGGCCCTGGTGGAGCACGTGTAGGAACACCCCTGGCAGCAAAAGCTGACCACGGCTTATATGAGCTTGCCCCGGTTTCCCGGACGGTTCCGGTGCGCTGCTAAGCAGCAGTGAGAGCGTATGCTTGTTCGAATTTTGCGGGGCTGAGCATGCCGATCGTGGAGTGTCGGCGGTACGGGTTGTACCAGGCTTCGATGTACTCGAATATCGCGTTGGCGAGTTCCTGTCGGGTGGCCCAGGCCTGTCGGTCCAGGAGCTCCAACTGCAGGGTGCCGAAGAACGATTCGGCCGTGGAGTTGTCGAAGCAGTCTCCGATTGTTCCCATGGATCCGAGCAGGCCGGCGGTGCGTAGCCGCTGGCCGAAGGCCCAAGAGGTGTATTGCGACCCGTCGTCGCTGTGTGCCACGGTCTGGCCGGGCGCGGGCCGTCGGCGCCAGCGGGCCATGTCGAGGGCGTCGCAGACCAACTCGGCCCGTAGATGGTCGGCGATCGACCAGCCCACCACCCGGCGGCTGAAGGCGTCCAGCACGACCGCCAGGTCCGGGTGCGGATCGGCGGCAGGGTCCCGGAGCGGGTCAAGCTCAGTTTCCACACTGACCAGGGACCCGGTCGGCCGCAGGCAGCTTGAACAGGCGGTCGCCGACATCTCGGTAAGGCTCGGCGACGCATCGAACCGCATCGACTACGCCACGCGCCGCGCCCGGCTGGCCACCTGGACCATCCCCGCCGAACGCTGGGAGGACTTCCGCATCGAATACCGGATCCCCCGGTTCATCCCAGGCGTCGGCTCCGACCTGGAACTGGCAAACGTGCTCAGCCGGCGAGCCGCCTCGATCATCGTCTGGGCCCGAGCCACCAGCAGCGAGCCCTTCCTCGCGCCGCTACTCGCCCGATACAGGACATCAGGAGACACTCAGCTCGCCGCGCAGCTCGCCAAGGGCGTCGGACTGCTCAAGACCACAGCACAGCAACGGCCTGCCGGCATCCACTCCACTCTTATGAGAGCACTCAACAACTACGCCGACGAAGTCGCCGAGTCGATCGACACCGGAACAGTGCCAGCAGCCAACCAGGACCGGGCGTCGGGGATCTCATCGAGCCGGACCGCGGCACATCCACGGCGATCTGAGGACGTCGGGCCGGTCTGCCACTCGCGCAGCCGCTTGATCACAAACGGGGTTGCGGGAGCCTTGAAGCAGGCCATCTCCTGAACCGCGACTTCGCAGTCATCAAGACCCTCGACGGCGATGTCGTCCGTCCTCGTCGGCAGGCATCCGGTCAGGCCTTGGAACAACGCGACCCGCGCATAGGAGTGGACCGTCGACTCCCACGCGCCGACCAGAAGATCCGATGCCTCAACGACCGCCAGCCGGCCCAGTGCCTTCGCTGGAGTCTCCAGACCGCACCAATCCCGCTTGGCCAGCGCCGTCGACAACGCGTCCATCAGCACCGGAACGTCGTTCCGATCGCCGCCCGCGGCGAGGACGTCGACGCCAAGAAGGTGCAGTTCAGGATCACCGCCCGTCACCCAGTTACGCGCCCTTGCAACTGCCGGGCCGCCCAGCTCACGAAGCGCCGTCCCGATGTTCGGGATCACTCCGCTTCGACGCAACTCGGCGTCCTCGGCCAGGTCGAGAAGCGCGACCTCACCTCGCCCCGCCAGCACCAGAAGCTCCAGCCAGCGACTACGCCGGCCGCCGGACGTGATCCGGCCGAGCAGCACCTCCGAGCTCAGATCCTTGATCGACTCCCGTTCCGGACGGTTACTGCGCGCCTGAGCACGGCCTTCAAGAATCACCCGGACACGCTCGTGCGACCGGGCCCAGATCGGCCACGGCCCCCAGTCGGAAACCGCCTCGGCGAGCTGGTCGTCATCCAGGCGGGCAAGGACCTGTTGATCCAGCCCATCCCACAGCCCCGGAACGTCCCAATCCCAGATCGCGTCGACAGCCGCTTCCCAGTGCACTCCCTCGACTGCATAGCGTCGAAGAATCGGAACCGCGTCGACCCGCCCCAACTCGACCAACCAGGCCAACACCTGCAACGACAGCTCAACATCACGCAGACCCGCGCGTTCACCCTGGAACAGGTGCTCGCCGATCGAACCGAGCGGCAGCCCCAGCCGGTCGATCAAGACCGCGAGGTATTCATCGCGCGATTCAGTCTGGGCATCCCAACGAGCGTCCTGAACGACACACCCGATGACCAGCTCCTCAGCTGCCGGGTCGTTCAGAACTCGACTTGCTCCGAGGCCGCGGCCGCGCTGAAGCTGGCCAAGCACCGTCTCCGGCTCGGCAAACTCGACAACCACCAGGTCCTCCGACATCGCAGGTGATCATCCCGGTTGCATCAGCGGACCGCCACCCAGTTTCCGGCCTTGCCGCCAACTATCCCTGGGAACTGCCAACTAAAACTGGGAGTCACAGCAACGGTGAGGAAGGCCGCCAACAGAGTCGGCGCATTACTATCGTACATTAGTTCGAATAGCTTCGGCGGGTGGCCCACGAAGCTCTCCAACCGATCGCCGACGAGGTCGCTCGCTTCGAGGCCGAGTACGGAATGGACCTCGGCATCGAGGTCTCGGTCGACGAGCAGGCCGGCAGCGTGACGGCGCGCGGAGACGGCCTGCGAAAGTGGGCCCACAGCAGGTCATTACTGGAGCCCTCACCCGCGCCGGGCTACGCCACGACGTCCTCATGCCATCGGCCACGATCGTCGTGTACCCATCGACCGACCAAGGGCAAAGGGCAGGCATCTCGCTGCCCAAGCCGAACCGCGACGCTGCCATGGCTGACCTACGCCGCCAGCTCGTCGCCAACGGCACCGCCCCGCAGGTACGTCACCGCGGACCGGCCGACGGCGGGAACATCCCACTCCACCGACTCCTTCGCCCGCTCGTTCCCGGCGGGAGCCTCGCCCGCGGCACCATCGTCGCTGTACCGCCTCGGACCGGGGCAATCGCTGCGGGAGCAGGCGGCATCTCCTACGCCACGCTCGCGCTCATCGCCGGCGCCACGGCGGGCGGCGCGTGGGCCGGTGTCATCGGCTTCCCCAACTTCGGCATCGCAGCCGCATCCAGGATCGGCGCCGACTTGTCCAAGATGCTGATGCTCGACCAGCCCTGCGAGCGGTGGCCCGACGCGGTCCCCGTGCTTGCCGGTGCCGTCGACCTTGTGCTGCTGCACGCACCACACCGACCGAACACCACGCAGCTACGGCACATCGCAAACCGCATCCGACCCGCTGAGCGGCAGCGCGGCTGCGCTCTCGTCGTGACCAGCAACTGGGAGGGCGCCCACCTCACCCTCAGCGCCGGAGCCCCGCGCTGGGAGGGGCTTGGTGGCGGCAGCGGCAACCTCACCCAGCGCCGGGTCACCATCAGCGTCACCGGCCGAGCCACTCACGGACGACACCGCGAAGTCGACCTGTGGCTTCCCGCCGCCGACGGAACCGTGCGCGAGTATTTGCCGCAAGCGCAGCGGCGGAAGGACGGGCGACCACTGCTACAGATCGCATGACAAATGAGCCTGCGCGATGCCGGCTCGTCCCGCGCGTATGGCAATGCAACGCGCCCGCTGCCTAAGAGTCAGAAGGCCCGGCCCAAAAGGGCTCGCGCCGGTCGCCAGCGCGCCTCCATGCGTAGCGTCAGCGTTACGACAGCACGGCGAGAAACAAGCCGTCACCATACGGAGTCGCTACGGCCGTCCTCACACCGTCATCACACGGGCCCGATTCGGCGACTTTACGACTCGAGTCAAGTCGAGTACTCGAGTCGAGGCAACGTAAAACCCCTGGTCAACAAGGGAGCCTGGGGTTCGAGTGCGGTACCCCCGGCAGGATTCGAACCTGCGACCATCGGATTAGAAGCGCCGCAGATCAGGGTTTTGACACCTGACGCTCACCACTAACCAATGCAGTTGGGTGCCAAGCTATCCAGTGCTCTCACACTCAACTCTACTGGTCGTATCGGGTGATGCCAGACCATCCCGGGACGTTTGCCCCCGGACCGTACGCGGACCCTGTCGAGCTCTGCCGCTTTATGCCGCGTCATCCAGCACGCCGTTCGAACAGGACCGGTGACGGGCCCCACTGGCCATCGCTCTACCCGTTCCCGCAAGCCAGCCTCGTTGCGCGTAGCGCCAACAAGCCGTATTCGAACCTACGACCACTAAATCAGAAGCGGTGGCTGGATGACAGGCATCCTCGCCGACGACTACGGCACTACCCCTGACCAGTGCCGCTGCGTCATCGGCGGCGCCAATCACCCGATCCCCCCCTTCGACTCGCTTCCCCAACCCGTCCCCGAGGATGTCGACATGCGTCGCGCCCCGAGGGCACAACACTCGACGGCATGCTCGAAGCCGGCGTGGTCGACGCGCTGATCTCCGTCGGCTGGTCGCCCCGAGCCGGACCGGCGGATCTTCGAGATCGCGGCCGACAAGCTCGGGGTGCCATTGGCGCCGCAGGGCTGGATGGTCGGCGACAGCTTGGACAGGACATAGCCCGTGGGCACGCCGCAGGCCTTCGAACCATATGGCTCACACCCGATAGTGCCTGTCTGCCCGAGCAAGCCACGCGGGTGAGCCACGTCGCGGCATCGATCGTTCCAGCGTTCGAGATCATCCGTCAGATCTGCGTGACGGTCGCCGACACCGGGTTCATAGTCGCGACGCTGGTGGTGTCCCGGTCGCGGGTCCACGACCGCCGGGAGCGAAAGCCGCGAGCAGACCAGTGTGGATCTGCGTGATTGCACCGATGTCGAGGCGGGGTGGGGCGCGGCAGCGTTGTCTTTCTGCACCGAGGCGCCCGAACCGTTCGGGTGGTTCTGGACCGGTCGGTGCCAGAGGGGAGGCTCCAGTGACGGCACAAGTCGTCCCACTTCAACATGTCGGTGAGATTCGGGGGTTCGCGGAGCGGCTGCTGACGTCGGTGCTCCACGACGGGGCGGTACTGGCTGCGTATGGTGACTTCACTTGCTCGCCCATCGGGTTGTGGCTCGCGTTGTCGGCGGTAGCGTCCGGAGCGGGATCGGATACGGCTCGGGAGCTGCGTGGACTGCTTGGTGTGGCCGGGCCGGAGGCCGCTTCCGCCGTCACCGAGGTGACGGCGCAGTTGGCGCGGGTTGAAGGGGTTGCGGCCGCGACAGGCGTGTGGTCGCGGATCCCGGTCTACCGGGACTACCGTGAGCGTCTGCCGGACGTCGGCTTCGGCCACCTGGACCCCGCCGATGTCTCGGCGATCGACGCCTGGGTCAGAGAGGCGACCGACGGGTTGATCCGTGAGCTGCCGGACCGTCCGAACGGGGAAGAGCTGCTTCTGCTCGTCAGCGCGCTCCAACTGGCCGGTGATTGGGCCTCGCCGCGCTTCGAGCGGCAGAAGACCACCGACCAGGTCTTCACCGACGTCCAGGGGACCGAGCATCTCGTCCCGACCATGGCCACGACGCTGCCGCAGCCCTCGTATGCCTGGACCGTGGAGGCCCCCTCCGGGAAGGCTGAGGACGAGGTGGTCGTGGTGGCGCTGCTCTGCACCGCAGAACCCGGCCGGCTGCCGCTGCAGGTGAGCTGTGTGCTGGGGGCGCCGGGTCGAGGTCCGGCGGACGTCCTACCCGCGGCCTGGTCGGCGCAGAAGAGTCGACGACCGATCGACGCCGACCGGGTCACCGTCGCGCTCCCGCGGCTGCACCTGCACACACGCCTGCAGGCGGAGCGGCTGCTCGCCTCGCTCGGAGCGCCGCTGGCCGGGTCCGGGCTCGCGGACTTCTCCGGCATGTCCCCTGAACCACTGCGCGTCGACAGGCTCATCCAGGAGTCGGTGCTGAGGATCGACGAGGAGGGTGTCAGGGCGGAGGCGATCACGCAGGTCTGGAAGAGCAGTCGGGGCCGCGGCCGGCGCGCTGAACGGACCAGGCACATCGCGTTCGACAGGCCGTTCGGCCTCGTGGTGTTCGCCGGCAGCACGGGACTGCCGTTGTTCACCGCCTGGCAGGCGTCGGCACCCCGGTCGCCCTATCTCTGACACCGCGGGGCCGCTGTCACCACATGCTGACACCAAGCCTGGCAGTCAGGGAGGATTTCAGCGCCCGGTTCACGTATCGCCGTGATGTTGGCGCTGCGCCCTCAAACTTCAATCGAGATATGCCGAAGGGCGGTAAGGGCTGTGACACAAGCCGTGTTCTTCGCCGAAAGTGGCGAAAATGTGAATGCAATTCAGGTCTCATCGACGCTATCGATGACGGTCGGCGTTGTGGCGATCGTAGCCATTGTTGTGACCGCCGTCACTCTAGCCCTGCTTTGGCGACGGATCAGGCGGGCGGCGTCCGAACATTCCGAACTGATTTCCCGTGCCGACCTGAGACTACGGGCTACCATCGGACCTGCGCAGAGGCGCGAACTCAGTGGGCTGCGACTGCGGTTGCTGGAAGAGACGAACCAGACGCGTCGGACGATTGAACACACCCAGGAGAATGGGTCCGTATTCGGAGAGTTGTCAGCGCTGTTCGGCCGCATCGAATCGGTCGCAGTGGGCTTGGATGCCCAACTCGGTACGCTGCGCCGCGAGCCAAGTGCGGACCTGGTTGCCTCGGCGCTTCCCCAAGCGAGGATCCGGGTTGATCAGGTAGCGGCCGCGGCAAGGAGCATCCGAATACAGGCGTTGGCGCTGGACGGGCCAGGGTCCCCCAGCGACGTGGAGCTCCGCCGGCTTGTCACCGACATCGACGGGGAAGCGCAGGCGTTGGCTCAGTGGCGTGCGACCTACCGTGAGCTGGCAGGCGGGTGAGGTTGTTGCGCAACTCTGGACCGGGCAGGCTGGGGTCCGGTTCCGGGCTGCCCAAGTCATGCGGCCATGGCCAGGTTGTGCATGGTGGCGGCGGCCTGGACAGTGGTGTTTCTCCGTTGCCCTTGCAGTGACAGTCGCGGAAGATCTTGTAGTTCTTCATCCGGGCCAAGGTGTGTTCCTCCCGGGCTCGGACCCTGCGGTGTTAGGCCTTGTCGGCCTTCCGTAGTGGCGGCAGCGGCCGGTCGGCGCGTTGCGGTGCGGCACGACGCACCCTGTATCTCAATACGCGCCGTCGGAGTCCCCGGCTCCGACTGCTCACAAGGGATGATCGGTCATCGCCATGTTGAACGCGTTCAACTTCGATGCTACGGTGAGCGCCGAAGGAAGTTGAACACGTTCAAATAGAGGGGAACCTTGAACGTGACCGTCCCTGTCCCAGGTGATCGACCTGCCGATCAGCGTCCTGCTAACGGTCGGGGCAGGGAAGACCTTGCGCCGCGCTAGACACGTCTTCCCGGCGCACGTCTTCCCGGATTCCGAAAAGCTGCCGAACGCCGTCAACCACTTGCTGGTCGTCGGTTCCACCTGGTCGACTTCGGCTTCGTCAGCATCTTTAAGCGCTTGCGACGTACCATTCGGCCTCCTACCGGCTCGCGACAGAGGCGAACGCCCCGGTCCCGACGTCGCGGAGCCGTATCGGGAATTGGCGGCGCAGTTCGCAAATAACGCCGTAGATCCGAACTCAAAGCCCGCACCACGCCTATGGTCGCCTGGGTGATTGGCTGTCTCGCTTCAAGGTCGTGCGGAAAAAGTTGCTGGCGGTGTTTTGCTAGTTGCCCGAGGCCTGTAGACCGGAGCTGCTTAAGACCGCTGCCGGGTCAACCGTCGTCTGCATCACCGGCTTCAAGTTTTCGTCGCACTGCGTTTCAGGCAGGGCAAACGCGGTGCGTCTCGTCGAGGGGAAATCAACATGCGTTCTGCAAACAAGGGCGTTTCCATTGCCGTGCTCACAGCTGCCGTTCTGGCAATGGCGGCCTGCAGTAGTTCGGGGAGCATCGCTCCGTCGGCGGCGGGCACGTCAGCCGCCTCGTCGGCGGTGAGTACGAGCGTAGCTGCCACCACGGCTTCGCCGATGGTGACGACGTCCAGCAGTCCGTCGGCCAGTCCGACCGCATCCTCATCGCCCAGTGGCGGTGGTGCTGGCGGTGGTGCCGGTGGTGGTGCCGGTGGTGGTGCCGGCACTGCGCTGACGGCGGAGAAGATCAGGACACTGTTGTTGACCGACAAGGACGACCCCGGTTACACCTACGATGCCTCAAAGGACGACACGTCGACCAAGGACAGCCCGGATGTTGTGACATCCGGAGGCAGCATCTGCCAGACGCTCGCGGACGCGATGGGCGCCCTGTCCACGAAGTACGGGACGACTGTCGAGGTCGACCGGAAGCTCACTGATCAGGCCAAGGGCTACATGATCATCTCGTCGGTGTCGGTGTTGCCGTCCGTCGACAAAGCCTCGGCGGTGATCTCCGACCTGACTGCGGGCCTGAACGGGTGCACAACCCTGTCCATGACTCCTCAGGACGGCCAGTCGGTCTCCATTGCGTTCGACGGGACCTCGATACTGATGGGGAATGACCAAGTCGGCTGTGTCGCCTACATATCCAACGGCGACAAGACCTTGCTGATGGGCATCGTAGAGGCCCGAGTCGGTACGGCCGTTTCGGTGGTCGCCCTCTACGAGCCCGAAACGGAGGACACCACGGCTCTGCACCAGATGGGTACGACGCTCACCAACCTGTCCGACATCCAGTTTCAGCGGTTGAAGGGCGCGGAAGCCATCAGCTGATCAGCGGCCAGCCAACTCGGCCATGGAGGACTCGGACAGGCAGCGGCGGTCGGGTGACCCGTCATTCGTCGTGGAGCTCGGCGCGTTCAGCGGTGCCGGAATCGCGGCCGGCGGCCGTCGAGGTAGCCGTCGAGCGTCTCACGATTACTGACCCGGGATGCCGTGGGCCTGCGCGAAGTACTGTCCAGAGCATTACCGCGATGGCGCCTGGTCGGCGCTGTCGTCGAACGCGTCGTAGACGTGCCAGTCGGTGACCACGCAGGCGATCACCTCGCGGGAGAACCGTGCCGGGTCAGTCTTCTCGCTGTCGGAGCCCTCCGGTCCGGTGAGCATCTCCAGCGGCACCGGCTTACAAGACGCGCGAAGCGGCCAAGGTGCGCCAGGCATGCCCGTCGAAGCCGGTGGCGGCGGCCTGGGTGGTGATCGCCAGCAGCACGTGATGCTCGGCCTGGAACCACGCCCACGCCCGCGCCGTGTCGGCGAAGTCCTCCGGCGCCGCGCCGGGTTCCGGCGGCGGCAGCACGATCGTCTCCCGCCGACTGCCGAGCAGGAGGCAGGCCGCGTGTGCGGTGTGCAGGTAGTGGTCGACCATCCGGTGAAGGGCGTGGTGCCGTTCGTGCTCGCTCTCCTGCGTCGCGGCCTGCTCGACGGCGTAGGCGCGCAGCAGGTCGTGGAAGGCGAACCGTCCGGCCACGTGCTCGGCGACGAGATGGGCACGGGCCAGCTCCGCCAACGCCTGGGCGGCGAGCACGCGGGACGTCCCGGCGAGTCCGGCTGCCGCCGCGACGGTGATGTCCGGTCCCGGATGTATGCCCAGCAGCCGGAACATCCGTGCCGCGGACGCGCTGAGCTGCCGCAGGGACCAGGAGAACACGGTGCGCACGTTGCTGGACTGACCACCGGCGTCCAGCGCGTCCAGCCGGCTCCGCATGTCACGCAGTTCCGAGACCAGCGCGTCGAGCGGCAGCAGCGGCCTGATGGTGGCCCGCGCGGCCGTCACCCGCAGCGCCAGCGGAAGCCGCGCGCACAGCTCGGTCAGCTCGCCCGCGATCCTCGGTTCGGACGCGAGCCGGCCGCCGAGACTGCGATTGAGCAGGTCCCTGGCCTCCTGCTCGGCGAGCACGTCGAGCGTGAGCAGGTGTGCGCCCTCCGCGGTGATGAGGTCGGCCAGGTCGGCGCGGCTCGTGATCAGCACCAGGCAGCCCGGCGACCCGGGCAGCAGCGGACGCACCTGCGCCACGTCGCGCGCGTTGTCGAGCACGACGAGGACGCGCTTCCCGGCGAGCAGGCTGCGATAGAGGGCTGCCTGCGCGTCGAGGCCCATCGGGATCCGTTCGGCCGACACGTGAAACGCGTCGAGGAAGCCGCGGATCGCCTGGGCCGGCGTCACCGGCATGCCGGACGGATCAAAGCCGCGCAGGTTCACGTACAGCTGCCCGTCCGGAAACTCGTCGGCGACCTGATGCGACCAGTGCACCGCGAGCGCCGTCTTGCCGACGCCGGCGGTCCCGCAGATCGCCGAGATCACCACGCCGCTCCCCGCACCCACGGTCTCACCGACCGCCTCGGAAAGGAACGCGAGCTCCGCCTGACGGCCGATCAGGTGTCGCGTCGTCACGGGAAGCTGCCGCGGCACGACCACCGGATGCGCGGACGGGCCGGCGGGTGCGGCGGCCGTCGGCTTCACGCGCACGCCGGCACCGCCGCCAAGAATGCGCTGGTGCAGCCGCTGCAGCTCGGCTCCAGGATCGGCTCCCAGCTCGTCGGCGATGATCCGCCGTGCGAGCGTATACGTGTCCAGCGCCTCTGCCTGACGGCCCGTCGTCTGGAGCGCGCGCATCAGCAGCACCCACATGCGCTCCCGCAGCGGGTGCTCGGCCGTGAGCCTGCGCAGCTCGGGCACCACCTGCGCGTGGCCCAGCGCCAGGTCGGCCTCGATCCGCAGCTCCAACGCGTCCAGGCGCAGCTCCTCAAGGCGACTGGACTCCATCGCGACCAGCGGCCCCTGCGGCACGTCTATGAGCGCCGGCCCCCGCCACAGGTCCAGAGCGTCGGTCAGCAACACCCCCGCACGCTGGGGATCGTGCCCGCCGAGCGCTGAGCGCCCCTCGGCGAGCAGATCGGCGAAACAGCTCGTGTCCAGGTCCGTCGGGCCGACCAGCAGCTGATAGCCCGGCGCCCGCGTTATCAGCTGACGGCCGGTCGTGTCGCGCATCAGCCGGCGCAACCGCAGCACGTAACCGCTGACCAGCTTGCGCGCCCCGGCGGGCGGACGTTCACCCCACAGCTCGTTCACGAGGCTCTCGGCCGAGACCACCTGGCCGGGCTTGAGCAGCAGCGCGGCGAGCAGTGCACGCCACTTGGAAGCGCTGATCGCGCTCCATTCGTAGCCGGTGCGGATCTCCAGCGGCCCTAGGACGCGAAAGCGCATGGTCAGCCCCCCCCCAACTGTGCACCCCGACCCGGCCCTGTCCATGAATGAATCAGGACAGACGCGCGAATCTGGATTATAGGCGAACGAAGCGGATCAGGTGCCTGAGATTTCGTGCCGATTCGACGCGGCTCAACCACGACTCAGACACGGCTCGGACCGGACTCGGACGCACGTCGAAACCATGGCGGCGTCGAGGCGACCCGCGGGGCGTACGGGTGGACCACGGCACCGGTATCGGTGCGCCGGAACGACTTGTCCACGCATCAACGAAGGGACCTGACGATGTTTCGAACCATCCGCCGCGTCTTCGGCAGCGGCCGCAGATCACTCGTCCTGGCAGGCGCAGTGCCGGCGGTCGCGGCCATGGCGTTGCTCGCCGCGCCGTCGGCCTCGGCGTCGGCCTCGCTCTCACCCGCGGCTCCGGCCGGCGTCGCCCAGCCGGCGCAGGTGAAGCCCGCCGCCGTGCACCCCAACGGCTACTCGTCGTGTCCGGCGAGCTACCTCTGCTTCTGGGTCGACGCCGGCTTCAGCGGCGCCATGGGCAAGCTCTCCGGGAGCAACACGAACTGGACCGCCTTCAGCCAGTCGACGTGCCAGACCAAGACCTGGAACGACTGCGCTTCGGCGCTGTACAACAACGGCAACTCCGACCAGGCCCTGGTGTGGGAGAACGCCGGCTACACAGGCGGCTACGCGTGCATCGCGCGAGGCACGACCATGTACTCCAACCTCGCCAACTGGACCTACTCCGACAACTCGCACAGCCTGAACGACTCGATCAGCAGCAACGACTGGACCACCAATGCGTGCACGTGAGCGCGCGGCAGGACCGACGAAAGGTCGGCGGAGTTAGGCGATGGACAGCCAGCGGCGACGGGGCGCGCGCACGCGTAGCGCCGTACTGATACTGGCCGTGCTGGCCGCGGTGGCCGGTTGCGCGAGCAGCCGGCCACCGCGGCCAAGCGCGCCGCACAGCGCGACCGGCCCCGAGGTGGCGGCGGCAGGTTCCGTCATCGCCACCGATGCCTCCTCACTTCAATGGACCTGGGACCTGACCCGCGCCGAACAGGCACTCACCGCGCGGTGCATGCACAGCAACGGATTCGCCTACACCGTGCCCGACGTGGGACCCGAACCGAGCGCGCAGACCATCACCGCCACCTCACTGGGCAGCGGGTATCCGGCGACCTATGGCGTCACGCCGGAATCCGTCAGCACCGGCGACCCGAGCGATCCCGGTGCCACCCTGCCGAGCTATGCCGACGCGCTCGAAGGCTCGCCGACGGACAGCAGCACCCTGCCGCTGCCAGGCGGTGGCCACGTCGACTACCAGACCGGCGGATGCGTCGGCCAGGCACGCTCGACGCTGTTCGGGAACGTGCGGGACTACGTCGCGTCCGCCTACATACCGCAGGTCGTGCGGAGCCAGTTCGGCCAGTACCTGACCACCTACCAGCCCTACGTCACCGCGCTGAAGGGCTGGCAGGCATGCATGAAAGCCGGCGGCTGGGACTACGCCAGCCCGCAGGCGGCGATCACCACGCTTCAGGCGTCGGTCCTGCACGGCACCAGCGCGACCGATCTCGCCACGCACGAGACCGCGATCGCCAACGCCGACACCGCCTGCGACGGCCGATCGCACCTGCGGGCGAGCACCGAACAGGCGCTCACGTTGTTCCTGGGTTCGCTGCCGACGCAGACGGTGGACGAGCTGCGCGCGGTGTCCGTCAGCCGCGTCGCGGCGGGTCGCGCGGCCCAGCGAGCGATGTCGGGAACGTAGGGTCCTGAGTCGCCCGAAGCCGAGGTCGGCGCGGGTTGTGGACCGGCGGTCCGGATACGCTGTCAGGACGCCCTGTCCTCCAGCTACTCCAGGACGTCCTCGGCTGCGGTCGGCGCAGCTCCAGCAAGGCGGCGCACTCGGCGGTGGAGATCGGGTGCCGGCCGCCGCCGATCTTGACGAACGCGTCGGCCTGTGCGTTCAACAACGCCGCCATGACGTTCAGCTGGGGCGATTCGGTCCGTGGCTTTGACCGTTGCGGGATGATGGATGCTTGTGCCCGTTCGCCTGCTGCACCCCCTGGCCACTCCCGGCACTGTGCTGCGGTGGCACCGGCGGCTGGTCGCAGCCAGGTGGCGACAGCCCCGCCCGCTGGCAAGGAACTCGTCGAGCTGGTACTTCAGCTGGCCGGCGACAATCCGTCGTGGGGCTACACCCGGATCCAAGCCGAGCTGCGACGCCTGGGCCGCCGGGTCGCTGCAGCCACTATCCGCACAATTCTGCGAAGCCATCGCATTCCGCCGGCACCGAGGCGGGACGATGGCTCGACCGGCGTACGTTCCTGCGGGCTCAAGCCTCAACGATCCTCGCCACCGGCCTTCTTCAGATCGAGACCGTCACACTAAAACCTACGACCACTAAGTTAGAAGTCCGCCGTCAGTACAAGTCGGCCACGGCCGGCGTAAACGATACCGGCGAACCAGCGTCGAATACTGCACCGCTCCAATATGTCTACTTCAGGCAAGCACCTCGACGCCAGACGGTGTTGATGTCCAGGGTGTGGGTGATCTCGTCGAGCGGGTTGCCGTCGACGAGTAGGAGATCGGCACGTAGTCCGGGTGCGATACGGCCGCGGTCGGCAAGGTTGAAGCAGCGCGCGGGTACCGACGTGGCAGCGGCGAGCGCGGCCTCAGTGGACAGTCCGGCTTGCACGAGAAGCGCGAGTTCGTGGTGCATGCTGGCGCCATGCGCCACTCCCCCGTGGGTCGGCACCGGGATGGAGGCGTCGGTTCCCGCCAGGATGTCCACGCCGGCGGCGTGCAGGGCTGCGACGCTGTCGAGAACGTGCTGAAAAGTGCCCTGCGGGTAGGTGTTGTACGCGCCGCGCAGGGTGTCGAGCCAGGGCTGGGACAGACGACGGGAGACGCGGGGGTCGGCGGCGAGGTCGGCGGCGGCGTCGCGCCCCATGAGGGATGCGCTGACGACCAGGCAGGGCGTGACGAAGACGTCCGCATCGGCGAGCGCCGCGATGATGGCCTGGTCGGCCCTCTGGTCGATGAAGAGGTGGGCGAGTCCGTCGATGCCGACGTCCAGCGCCTGGCGAGTGGAGTCCAGGGTGGTGGCGTGCGCGATGACCTTGAGGCCGAGCTTGTGGGCTTCGTCCACTCCGGCCCGAAGGGTCTCGGAGTCGATCACGGGCAGCCCGGGGTGTCCCATGGTCGTGCCCTCTTCGATCATCACCTTGATGTAGTCGGCGCCGGCCTGGGTGAACCTTTGGACGTGGGCACGCGCTTCGTCGGGGGTACTGACGGACGGCATCTCCCAGCCTTCGTGCTCCGCACCCGGCTCGTGTTCGCCGAGGTCGTGCATGAGCTCGCTGGGGTGTCCGCCCTTTGCCATCAGGGCGAGCAGGGCGGAGCGGACGTCGGCGACGGTGTCGTCGGCGTTGACCTCGATGCGCTGTTCGGGCGTCCAGAACCCCTGCATCTCCAGTTCGGTTGTGACACCGAAGCGCAGTGCATCACGAAGGGAATCAATGGAGGTGTGCACGTGGGCGTCGATGAGCCCGGGCAGCAGGCTGGCACCGCGTGCGTCGACGACGTCAGCGCCCTGTGGGGCCTGAGCGGCACCCACTGCGGTGATGAGTTGGCCTTCGATGGTGACGGTAGTGGCCGCCGACTGCCCGACACCATCGAAGATGTGGACGTTCGTGAGGTGTGTTGCGGTCATGATGCCTCCTGGGTTTCTCAATCAGGGCGGGGAACGCCCGTTAGCTAGTGGCGCCTACAGCCGCTGGTGCGCTGTCGTCCGTTGCAGGCTTGGCGGGCTGCCCGGGCCCGGCACGCAGAGGAGTCTCCTTGATACAGAGTGCAGAGACGAGGGCGGCCACTGCGCACAACGCGCCGACAAGGAAGATCTCTTGCGTACCGTGAGCGGCTGCCTGCAGGTAGGCCTCCCTGGCCGCATGCGACATATGTTCTGTCGCCGAACCTCCAGAACCGCCCTCGCTGGGGGCGCCGCCGCCGTGGCCGGCCAGGGCACGCGTGAAAAGCGAGCCGAAGACCGCGACTCCCAGAGAGCCGCCCAGGGTGCGGAACAGGTTGGTGGCCGCCGAGGCGGCGCCCATGTCCCGCAGCTCGACGCTGTTCTGGGCGATGGTGTTGGCCATCTGGATGGTGAAACCGGTGCCGATGCCGACCAGCACCATGTAGACGCTGGTGGTCAGGCGCGCGGTGGAGGTGTCCATGGTGGACAGCAGTCCCATGCCGACGGCCAGGCTGGCGGCTCCGATCACCGGGAAGTTCTTGTATTTGCCGGTCCTGGACATGACCTTGCCGGCGATCATCGAGGCGGCCACGGTGCCGCACATCATCGGCAGCAGGAGCAGCCCCGAGTTGGACGCCGAGGCACCCTGCACGGTCTGCTGGTACAGCGGCAAATACAGAGTCGCCCCGAACATGGCCACGCCGGCCACAGTCAGCAGGACGGCAGCGATCGGGAAGTTGCGCTGACCGGTGAAAATCCGCAGCGGCAGCAGCGGCTCGGCGGTCCGCCGCTCGGAGACGATGAAGGCGGCCAGCAACACGAGCACCACCGCGGCCAGCCCGAGAATCTGCGCCGAGCCCCAGGCGTAGGTGCTGCCACCCCAGGTCGCGAGCATGACCAGGGCGGTGATCATCGCGGTCATCACCGTGATGCCGGCCCAGTCGATGACGACCCGGCCGCGGCGGGCGGCCTGCGGGACGTGCAGCAGCGCCGCGCACCAGACAATGCACACCAGGCCGATGGGGACGTTGACGTAGAAGGCCCACCGCCAGCCCAGATGGCCGGTGATCAAGCCGCCCGCCAGCGGACCTCCGACACTGCCGACAGCCTGCACGATCGCCACCATGCCCTGGTACCTGCCGCGTTCCCGCGGCGGCAGCAGGACGCCGATCAGGGCGAAGGCCCCCGCCATCATGCCGCCGGCCCCGATGCCCTGAAGCGCACGGAAGCCGATGAGCTCACCCATCGTGGAGGCCATGCCGGAGAGCACCGAACCGAGAAGGAACACCACGATCGAGCCGAGGAACAAGCTCTTGCGGTGGAACAGGTCGCCGAGCTTGCCCCACACCGGCGTCGAGCAGGCGGTCGTGAGGGTGTACGCGGTGACCACCCAGGACATGTGGTCCAGGCCGCCGATGTCCCTGACGATCGTCGGCATCGCCGTGCCGACGATCAGGCCATCCAGCTGCGAGAGCAGCATGGCCAGCAGGACGCCGAGGAGGACCCAGCGGATGTTCTTGGGTACGGCGGTGGCGTCAGGGGATATGGCGGTCTGACCAGGCCCAGAGGAGGTTGCCATAGCAGGTCACCCCTTTCAGGGCGGTATGTGGGCGCGCAAGGTTTCCACCAGCGTAACGAACATGTTCGTTAGGAACAAGTTCGTGTTGCGATCGCCGATCGCCCTACGGCGCGGGGCGCGCTAATGTGCGCAGCAGCCGGAACGGACGCAAAGGGGCCTTGAGGTGGCTGAAAGAGCAAGGCGGCTGCGGTCACGACCGGCCAAGGAGCCACTGAGCCTGGAGGCGTTCACCGCTGCCGCATTCGGATTGCTGGAACGCGAGGGCATGGAGGCGGTCACCCTGCGGCGCCTGGCCGGCGAGCTGCAGACCGGCCCGGCCTCGTTGTACGCCTATGTGCATGACGTGCAGGAACTGCACGCGCTCCTCCTTGATCGGGCGCTTTCAGCTGTCGATCTGCACCCGGCATCAACGGACCGCCCACGAGACCGGCTGGAACGAATCTGCTCCTCCTACCTGGAGGTACTGCTGCGGCACGACGGGCTGGCCCGCCTCGCGGCCGGCGTCCTGCCGTTCGGCGAGAACGCCCTCGCGCTCACCGACGCCGTCCTGGAATGCCTGCGCGGTATGGGCCTGTCACGCATGCGCGCCGCGTGGGGTTTTGATCTGCTGATGCTGCACGTCACGGCCATCGCCGCCGAGCACGACCGGCGGCGGGAGCAGAACGACCCGATCGGCCGTGCGCACCGGGGCTACGCCGAGGCCGAGGCCGAGCGCTTCCCACAAGTCCACGCACTGAGCGAGGAACTGTTCTCCGGCACTGGTACCGCGCGCTTTTCCTGGGCACTGGACGTCGTACTCACCGGCATCTCCGAAGCCCGCGAGCCGGACAACTGACGAACATGTTCGCTCCGAACATGTTTGGCCCTAGAATCGCCATATGCCCCCGCAGAGCCGCCGCGAGCGCCCCGCCAAGCCCGCCCTCACCCGCGAGGGCATCATCGACACCGCCGTTTCCCTGATGGAGCAAGAGGGACTGCAGCGCGTCACCATGCGCCGCCTGGCCCAAGCCCTGGACACCGGGCCGGCGTCCTTGTACGTCTACGTCGCCAACACCGCCGAACTGCACGCCGCGATCCTGGACCGGCTGATCGGTCGCGTCGACCTGCACGACACACCTGCCGAGGCGCCGTGGCGGACCCGGCTGGACGCCGTGCTCACCAGCTACCAGCAGGTTCTGTACGCCCACCCTGCCCTTGCACTGTCCGCACTCACCGCCCGGCCCTCCGGCGAGAACTACATCGCCCTGCTGGAAGCACTACTCGCCCTTCTCGCTGAGGGCGGGGTGCCCGACCTGCAGGCCGCCTGGGGTGTGGACATTCTGTTGCAGAGCGCTACCGCCTCAGCCGCCGAGCACTCGGCGCGCCGCGAGGACACCCACGCCGAGGCCGACTGGGCCCAGCTGCGCAGGGCCCTCGCCGAGGCATCTCCCGAGGACCACCCACACGTCCACGCCCAAGCCGGCAACCTGGTCTCGGGAACCCCTGTGGAACGCCGGCAATGGACCGTGGACATGCTGCTCGCCGGAATGCTGGCTGCCCGGCCCGACTCTGGATCCAGGTGACTGGATTACCTCTGAAACTAGGCCACCGGGCTCGACATGATGTGTGATCGTGGTGGTCCGTCGCGTCTACCGGTTCGCGGTTACCGTTCTGGCCTGGTTGTCGCTGGGTACGGCCACGCTGGCGCCGAGTCCATGGTGACGGCCACGGCCGCGGCGACCACACTGCGACTCGACCCCCAGTAGAGAGGGGGACGCCGAAGCCGCGCCGATGAGCGTTCGGGCGGGTTTCCTCTGTGGCGGTATCCACCGTGACGAGTTGCGCACACGGTCAGGCCGCCGGCAATGCCCGTTGGGTATCGGTGCCGTACCCAGATGGTGTTGGTTCGGGGCCGAGCCGCGAACATGCTCGGAGTTATGAGCGAACAAACAATTGCGCTTGTCACCGGCGCGAACCAGGGAATCGGATTCGAGATCGCGGCCGGCCTCGGCGCACTCGGCTGGAGTGTCGGGATCGGCGACCGCGATCCGGAGCGCCAGCAGGATGCGGTGGCCAGACTGCGCGCCGGCGGCGCCGACGCGTTCCCGGTGCCCATCGACGTGACCGACGACGCGAGCGTGGCGGCCGCCGCCCACCGGCTTGAAGAGCGTGCCGGCCGTCTCGACGTGCTGGTCAACAACGCCGGCGCCACCGGCGGCCGGCCGCAGAACCCGACGACGCTGGACCTGGACAGTGTCCGGGTGGCGGTGGAGACGAACGTGTTCGGCATGATCCGGGTCACCAACGCGATGTTGCCGCTGCTGCGCCGATCGGCGCACCCGCGGATCGTCAACCAGTCCAGCCACGTCGGCTCCCTGACTCTCCAGACGACACCCGGCGTCGAGCTCGGGGAGATCAGCGGGGCGTACGCGCCGACCAAGACGTACCTCAACGCCGTCACCATCCAGTACGCCAAGGAACTGGCCGGCACCGACATCCTCATCAACAACGCGTGCCCCGGATACGTGGCCACGGAGCTGAAGAGGTTGACGAAGAACACCCTGCGCCAGGAAAGACCGGTGACCGGTGCGCCACCCAGGACCGGGCCGAGGGCCGGGGCCACCGCGGTGGGGATGGTGAGGATCGAGGCGGCGCGCAGTCGCTCGTGCGGCGGGAACGCGCGGTAGAGCATGGCCATGCCGACCGGGGTCAACATGCCGCTGCCGGCGCCTTGCAGGACGCGGAAGGCCACGAGTTCGCCGAGGTTGCCGGCCAGGCCGCAGAGCACTGATGCCGCGGTGAACAAGCCGATCGCGAGCAGCAGGATGCGTCTGGTCCCGAACCGGTCGCCATCGGCGGCGGGGCGCTGCCGGGACGTCGGCGAGCGGGGCGAGTTGTTCGATCATTCGATGCGCTCCTGATGGCGGGAGACTCGAGAAAGACGGGAGGTTGGAGGCCGGGCCGACGACACCGCCTACGGCTTCGGCCCCCAGGGTTCGCGGTTCGCGTGGTCTATCGCTCTACCGCTTAGCGGCGGCGGCGATGAGCTCCCGCATGACGTCCGGGTAGTCCTCGCTGATCTGCGGGCCGAGGTTCGGTCCTACGGTCTGGGCGGCCGGGCCGCCGATGATGAGCTGGTGGGTGACGCGGGTACCGCCGCCTTCGAGCGGGGTGAGTTCGTGGCGGTCGGTGAGGAGCAGACCGTTGAACTCGGTGCGGTCGGCGTAGGCCCGGCCGTCGGTGAGCTCCATGATGGTGGATGTCAGGGCTTCATCCGAGCCGGCCGGGGTCACCGAGAGCTCGGTGCCGACGGCGAACGGACCGTGGATCACGTAGGTGTTGCCGCCGGCGGCCGCGGCGCCGGTGCGCTCGTCGCGGAGTGTTGCCCACACCGCCTCCGGGGACACATCGGTGTCGGCGGAATACTGCGTGCTCCACGTGGCCGATGCCCCGGGGATCGGGATTTCGTCGAGCTGGAAGATGCTGCCGGGCCCGCTGGTACTCAGGTCGGGGATGGCGGAGATGAAGGCGTGGACGTGGTCGGTCTTCAGGTGCGTGGCGAACGCGGCGGAGTCGGCGTAGACCTCGTAGAGATAGAACCGGCCGGGTATGTCGCGGGCCTCATACCCCGTGAAGGTGACGCAGCCCGGCTCCTGGCGCACGGCGCGGATCAGCTCGACGATGCGCTCGCGGAAGGCGTCGGCCAGGCCGGGCTTGGCGTCCGGAACGGCGATCATCGGGCGGGGGTTCGGGTCGTCGGTGTCGACCCGCAGGTTGCCGTGGTGCAGGGTCGCGGTGAGGAAGTCCTCGGTGTCGGTCGCGGTGACAGTCATGATCTACAGCTCGATTCGGATGCCGGGTTCGACGATGCGAACGGTGGTTTCGGGAGCCAGGTCGCCGGTGGCGTCCCGGTAGTGCCGCGGGTTCTTGTCGCTGCTGGTGATGAGCCGGTCGCCGAGGAAGCCCTTGGTGAAGGCGTAGTGGTGCGGCACGGCCAGCTCGGGCTTGAGGATCGCGGTCAGTTCGGCCGCCTCGTCGGCGTTCATCACGACCTGCCTGTTGTCGGCAGGGCGGATGTGCAGGCCGTTCGTGGGCAGCAGGGCCAGCGAGATGTGGCCGAGCCGCTTGGGAATCTCGGCGAGTTCGGGGATGAGCATTGTGTCGCCGGCGAAGTACACCGCCTCGGAGCCGGCCCGCAGGACGAACGTGACCTCGTAGACGCCGTGCTTGCCGGGGGCGGCGGTGATGCTGACGTTGCCGACTTCCGCCTGCTCCCACGGGGCAAGAGCGGTGACGTTCGTGAAGCCGTGCGCGCGGGCCAGCGGCACGACGGTCTCGGCGACGAACAGCGGCACCGAGCGGTCGCGGTAGGCGGCGAAGGCTGCCAGGTCGCAGTGGTCGTAGTGCTCGTGGCTGATCAGCACGCCGTCGAGCTTCGGCAGGTCGGGGATGTCTATGGCGATCGGCTCGCCCTGGTAGTAGCCGGGACTGGTGCTGAACCAGGGGTCGGTCAGGAAGGTGCGGCCGCCGATCTCGATCAGGTGGCAGCTGTGGGTGATGCGGGTGACTGCGGTCTTGGGCATGGTCGTGGTCCTTAGCGTGCGAAGGCGGAGAAGTCCGTGTCCGCGCTGTCCCAGATCGCGGCGATGACCTGGTCGGGGGTCTCCAGCTGCGGAGAGTGGCCGGTGTCGGGCAGCAGTTGGAACTGGGCCATCGGGATCGCGGCGGCGTAGGCGCGTCCGTAGTCGACGTCGACCATCCCGTCGCTGTCGCCCAACAGCACGAGCGTGGGGATCTCCAGCGTCCCTAGCCGCCCGACAAGAGCCGGGTCGGTCATGCCGGAGCCGGCGTACGCGGCGATCGCGGCCCGGTTGCCGGCGGCGATCGCCCGCGCGGCCGGGGGCAGGCTCGCCGGGTCGATGCGGAACCTGTCGGGGTTGTGGAAGCTGCGCGTGAAGACCTCGTCCATGGTCAGGGCGAAGAAGTCCGTGACCGGATGGCCGGGCACCTCGATTCCGACGGCGTCGATCAGGACGATGCCGCTGACCCTCGGTGATTTCAGCAGCGCGATCTCCGCGGCGATCCAGCCGCCGAGCGAGTTGCCGACGACGGTCACGTCGGCCAGGTCCAGCTGGTCCATCAGGCCCTGGTAGAGCGCGGCCAGTCCGGGGATGGTGGCCGGGGTGTCCGGTCGCGCGGTGCCGCCGAATCCGGGATGCGTCGGCGTGAGGACGCGCACCCGATGCGTGGCGGCGAACTTCTCGGCGAAGCCGGCGACGGACTGCGGCCCGGCGCCGCCGTGCAGCAGCAGGAACGGCTGTCCGGAACCGTACTCGGCGACGGTCACCTCGACAGGGCCGATTCGCTCGACGGCCACGGAGTGGATCTTGGTGATGCTCATGGAGCTCTCCTTCACAGGTTCTGGATTTCAGTGACTTGATCGGGGCCGTCAGCGCGTCAGCCCAGCGCGTTCAGCCCAGCGCGCCGGCCTGGCGCAACAAGGTCACCCCGTCGGCGACGGCCCAGTGCTCGCCCCAGAGCCCGTCCTGGAACCGGACCAGGTCCATGACCCGGAACTCAACCGCGTTGCCCGAGGGCGGCAGGCCGAACCACGTCCCGGTGTGGCGGCCGCGGAAAATCTTGTGGGTGGCCACGAGATCGCCGTCCCCGAGGCAATGCAGGATCTCGACCCACAGGTCGGAGAACGCCTGGTGCATGGCTGCCACGGTCTCGCCGATCCCGGCGCGGTCGGCGGCCTGACCCGGCTCGACAGTGTGGTTGCGGAAGTCGGGATGGACGAGCCGGTCGATCAGCTCCAACCGGCCCTTCTGCTGCACCTGCTCGACGAAGTACCGCATGAGCTCGGTGTTGGATGCCTGAGTGTTCATGCCAGTCCGCCTTCCGTGTCAGCCTTCGGCGGCGTACAGGTTGGTCTGGCCGTCGGATGCGGTCAGGCCGCCGTCCACGGGGATGTGCGCCCCGTTGACGTAGGCGGCGTCCGGACCGGCGAGGAACGCGATGACCGCGGCGATCTCGGCCGGTTCGGCAGCCCGGCCCATCGGGACGCGGTCGGCGAAGCGCCGGTGCAGCGGAGCGCCCTCGGCGAGTGCGTCACGGAACATCTGCTTGCTGAGGGTGACTCCGGGGTGGACGGCGTTGACCCGGATCCGGCGGCCGTGGTCCAGGGCCATCGAGTTGGTCAGGTTGGTCACCGCGCCTTTGGTCATGTTGTAGACCGCCTGGTTCCATTCGCCACGCAGCCCGGCCACCGATCCGAGGTTGACGATGCAGCCGCCGACCGTCTGTAGATGGGGCAGCGCGGCACGCGAAGCGAAGAAGACGCCGTCGATGTTGGTGGCGACCATGGCGCGGTAGCTGTCCAGGTCGGTCTGGTCGGCGGTTCCCGGGATCGCGATGCCGGCGTTGTTGACCAGCACGTCCAGGCGTCCGAACCGCTCGGCCACGCCGTCCATCACCGCCGTGACGGCTGCCAGGTCCGAGACGTCTGCGATCTGGGGGTGAAGGTCCGCTCCGTCTGGAGCCGTCTGTGCGGTTTGCTTCAGAGTGGCCTCGGTGCGGCCGACGAGCACGACGGTGTATCCGTCGGCGACGAACCGGTGCGCGGTCGCTGCCCCGATCCCGGTGCCGGCGCCCGTGACGACGGCCACGCGGCCGGTGTTCTGCTGATTCATGAAAGCTCCCGTCTGTCCTGCACTTCGGCCCTGAACTGGGGATTGCCCCCACGACCGAGCCTAGGAAGACTGGGGATGCGCACGCTTGAACCACAGCGCCGTCCAAACAGAACATCGGCGCCACCGGATGTGGGTCCGGGGCAGGCCGCGAGAGGGGGAGGTCGAGTGGATACGGACGCCGTTGAGTCGCGAGCTTTCCATGACTTCCGCCGCGGCTGGGAGGCGGAGTTCGGCGACGGTGTCCCCCTGCCGACCTTCACCCCGGCCACGACCGCCGACTTCCGCGTCAAGCACCGGGCCACCCGGGTCGACGACGTGGCGATCACCGACCTGCACGGCGCGTCGGTGATCCGGACCGACGGTCCGCTCACCAGCTCGGAGGACGTGGTCCGGCTGTACGTCGTGCAACGCGGCGCCTGGACCCTGGGCGGCCCGCACGACCGAGGCGAGCGCACGATATCGGCCGGTCAGTTCCTGCTGAAGCATGTCGGACGGCCGTCGCACTTCCAGACGGTGCCCGATACGGCGGCGACGGTCCTGGTCCTCCCCGCGGCCCTAATCAAGCCGCTGCTCGGCGGCCGGGTCCTCACCGGTGCGAGCAACTCAGCCGAACTACGCCTGCTGACGGCCCACACGAACATGGTCCGGCTGACGATGCCCGACCTCACCCCGGCGGGCGTGCAAGCGGCCCACAGCACACTCATCGAACTGACCAAAGCGGTGGCCCGGCGCCGGTTCGACGACGCCGAACCCGTACTCGCCCCCGCCCTGGCACAAGCCGCGAAAGACCTCGCGGACCGCCGGCTCGCCGATCCCGAGCTGTCGGCGGTGGCGCTGGCGCGCGAGCTCAACGTCTCGGTGCGCACTCTCCAGCGCGCGTTCGCCGTAGCGGGGGAATCAGTGGTCTCCTATATCCGCGAGCGGCGCCTGGAGGAAGCCCGGCTCGCCCTGACCGCACCGCCGGCCAGTCGGCTGAGCATCTCAGAGCTCGCCGCGTACTGGCAGTTCGCTGACAGCAGCCACTTCATCCGGACCTTCAAGAAGCGCTACGGTCGCACCCCCAACGACTACGCCCGCTCGGTCTCATCTGCTCGGGGCTGAACGGGCTGAAATTTCTGACCAGGGCAAGCAGCAGGGTCCGCCGTCAGCCGCCGCGAGCGCGGCCGACGGCGGACCGGCAGCCTGTCGTGCTCAGTCGCCGCTCGGCAGCAGAACCTGCTTGATCCCGGCCGAGCCGTCACTGACCGTCTGGTAGGCCTCGGCGCTGTCTTCCAGTTGCCAGGTCTTCACTGCCGGGGGAGCGAGGATGCCGCGTTCGAAGAGCGGGCGGAGCTGGTCGAAGACGCCTGCGACGTGGGCCCCGTCCAGGAACACGCTGGCCAGTCCCGTGACGCGCAGCTGCCGGTTGTAGATCTCGGCCGGTGAGAAGTCGATCCGCGGCTCGGGGGCGCTGAAGATGCCGACCATCCGGCCGCCGAAGCGGAGGCTGCGCAGCGCCGGCTCGAACAGTGCGCCGCCGACCGTGTCCAGGACCAGGTCGGTGCCGCGTCCGTCGGTGAGGTCGAGCACCGCCTCGCGGAGGTCGTCGGAGCTGGTGTCGATGAAGGGCTCGACGCCGTCGGGCCGGTGGCGGTCGGCGATGATCGGTTCCGCGCCGCGCCAGCGGGCGATCGCGGCGGCGGCCTGGCCGACCATGCCCGCTCCGCCGGTGATGAGGATCGTCTCTCCGGGTATCAGCTCCATGATGTTGACGACCGTCTCGAAAGCGGTGAGGTGGGACCGGCCGACCGCGCCGGCCTCGGCCATCGTCAGGTTCACCGGTTTGCGGGACAGCCAGGTCTCGGGAAGGGCGACGAAGCGCGCGTGGGTGCCGGGCCGCGTCATCCCCAACGCCGGACCGCTGCCCCACACCTGGTGCCCCTTGTGGTCGCCGTCTGAGACCACGACGCCGGCGAAGTCGACGCCGGGGATCACCGGCAGCGGTGTGCCGAGCCGGCCCGCGGCGTTGGCGACGTCGAGCGGGTTCACCGCGGCCGCGTGCACTTCGACGAGTGCCTCACCGGGAGCGGGCTCGGGTATCGGTTCGGTACGACAGGTCACCGACTGCGCCGGCGGCCCGCCGGTTTCGAGGACCACCGCGGCCA
>NZ_JBGCCP010000039.1:0-93309 GCF_041262705.1 Catenulispora sp. MAP12-49
CGATGGCGGGGTCGGCGTTCTGCTCGGAATCGTGGAAGTCGGCCGGGTAGGCGCCGGCGTCGGGGCTGGGGAACAGGGAGCTGCGACGGTCCCAGTAGTCGACCCAGCGGGTGATCTTCCGGTCGCGGTCGAAGGTGACCGAGGACAGGGCGCGGATCTCCTGGCCGAAGAACCCGGGGGAGTCCACGAACTCGACCGTCGCGCTGTTTGTGTCGCCGACGATGGTCAGCGGGTAGGCGATCGCGTCGGCCGGTGCGTTCGTGAAGATCGAGGTGAACTCGGTGTTGATCGTTTGCCAGCCGGACATGACCACGCCCAGGCAGGCGTCGCTGTAAGAGGTGTTCGATCTTGAGAAGTGGGCCATGAACGCGGCGGTGTCGTGTTCGCTCTTGGCGGTGAAGATGCGGTGGAAGAGTGCTGCGACCTCCGGGGTGCAGCGCGAGGTGTCCGTGACATCGGGCGGATAGGGCGGCGGTTTGCGTGATTCGCCGGGGGCCGAGGTCGCCGTGGCGTTCGCCGCCCGGGCCCCGAGGATACCGGCGGCGCTCAGGCCCGTGGCCGTACCGGCTACCGCTCCGGCGCGGAGCATCGTCCGCCTCGTGGGCTCCTGCTTGTTGCCGTGCTGCATCGGTGATGCCTTCTTCCGCTGGGTGCGGAGTTGGTTCTCGTAGGGAGTCCAGTCCCGAAAGACTTCAACGACTTGATGTCACAGTCAAACTCGATGAGCCCCTTATGCGTCGCCGGAATTCGCCGCCATCCACGCTTCGGTCAAGACAGCCGCTAAAGTGAGATCTCAAAACAAGGCACTGAGCCGAAGGGCGTGGGGACAGTGGCCGAAGACCGGGACGTCAATGACGGCCACAGGTATACCGAGCTCCGGGCGGGTCGGGACGTCCAGGTCGCGGGTAGGGACGTCAACATCACCTACCAAGCTCCACCGCCGAGCCCACCCCCGCCGACGCCCGCCGAAGAACTCCGCGGCCATCTCGAACAAGTCGTCGAAAGCTACAAGAGCCTGGAACTGCTGGGTATCCCCGATACCGACAGCATGAAGATTGACCTTGAAAAGGTCTACATAGCGCTGAAGGCCCAGCCCGAAACGGCCTATGATCTCCACCACGAGGCCGCGCTCCACACCATCGAAGTCCGGGAAGCGGCGGGCGGGCTCGCGCTGGACCAGATCGACTCGGAGCGCCTGGACGAACTCGACGCCGACAACATCCGCCGCACTTACCGTCCCCGGCGCGAAGAGAGCCGCTTGGCGGGCGTCGCTGACGTCCAGAACATCGCTGACGCCTTCTGCCGCCACCATCGCATGGTCCTGCTGGGCAACCCCGGCAGCGGCAAGACCACACTCGGACACTGGCTCGTTCTGCAAATGGCGCGCGGTGCGCTCGGCCAACTTCCCGCCGAGGTTCGCTCCGAAGACGTGGCCGACCTGTCAGGCGCGGCCCGCCTGCACGTCCGCGCCGGCTACTCGGCCGCGTTCACCAGGGCACACTTCACCGCTCCCGATCAGACCACTGCGATCACGGCGATCGGCATCCAGGAGCTGCCGGCCCGGGGGAAGCTGATGTTCAAGGGCGTTCCGATCGCCCGGGGCCAGGTCGTCAAGATCGGACAGGTCGGGCTTCTGACGTTCACCCCGGCGCCCGGCGAGTGCGGCAGCCGCTACGCGCACCTGCGCTACGTGGCCGGCGGCCTGACGCCCACGAAGTTCAGCGGGACCGTCGTCATCGATGTCGGCCGGCATGTCGAGGTGCCCGCCGGGCAGGTGGATCCGGATCTGTCCAGCCGCGCGGAGACCGGGGCCCGCACCGACCTCGGCCCCGTTCGCGTGCCGATCTTCCTCCGGGTGGCTCACTATGCCCGCGACCTGGCCGAGCGGAAGGACAAGGGACTACCCGCCCGCACGCTGGAGCAGTTCCTGGGTCGCGATCCGGACTCGTGCGGACTGCCCGACGGCCTCACCCCGGAGCGTCGCAATGCTCTGCTCTGCGAGTTCCTGCAGGACGGGCAAGCCGTCGTCGTCTTCGACGGCCTCGACGAACTCTCCGAGGCGAACCGCCGTACAGTCCTGGCCGACATCGACGAGTTCATCAACGCCCACACACGGGAGAACCTCGCCGAGGACGCCGACGAGTCCGGGACGCCGCTGCGGGCCGGCGGCAATCAGGTCGTTGTGACCAGCCGTTACGTCGGCTACCGCAACATGTCGCTCCAAAGCGGCTGTGCGCACTTCGGCATCCAGCCCATGGGCCGGCAGGCGGTCGAGCACTTCGTCCGCTCGTGGGTGGCGGCGGTCAACGGGGAGCTGGCCACGCGGGGCCGCCGTCAGTTCTCCGCCGAGGATCTGATCGCCGAGATCTACGACGACGCCCGCCCCCGCATCCGCGAGTTGGCCACCAACCCGCTGCTCATCAGCATTCTGGCGATCGTCTACCTCAGCGGCGGCAGGCTGCCCGAACAGCGGGCCGGCGTCTACGACCGCGTCGTGGAGAACCTGCTCCAGGTCTGGCTCAACCGGCCGGAGTGCCAGCAGCAGCTCCTGGTGCGGGAGGAGCTGCTGGCGGCTCTGCAGCCGCTCGCGGCCGACATGCAGGGGAACAGCGCGAGCAACAGCCTGATCAACCTGGATCGCATCAGGGCACTGATCGAGGTGCCGCTGGCCGAGTCGCGCGACACGACCCCGGACGACGCCGCGTTCCGCCCGGTCCTCGAAGCGCTCCTCACCACGATCCAGAAGCAGGTCGGCCTGCTCGCCGAGCAGAGCGCGGGCAATTTCGCCTTCTTCCACCGCACCTTCCAGGAGTTCCTGGCCGCGCGCCACCTCCTCGCCGACCGCGAGCGCGCGGCCGCCGACATCATCGAGCGCTTGGACGACCTGCAATGGCGCGAGCCGCTGCTTCTGAGCCTGGGCCTGGTCATGGGCAGCGAGGAATGGGACGAGGACCCGGAGCATCCGTCGCCGGCGGGACAGCCGGAGTACCGCGTTCAGCTGCTGGAGGACGTCCTGGCCGGCGACGAGCGCGGCACCCCGATCCCGCGCGCCGCCCTGCTCGTGATGAACGCGCTGCCCGGCCTGACGAACGTCCCCCGCCCCGTCCTGGCCCGGCTCATCGGCCAGCTGCTGCACAGCTACGCCTTCACTCAGGGCCAGGCGCGGACCGAGGGGCTGCGCGACAGCATCCACGGGGCGTTCGCCAGCATCCACGCCGGAGCGGCGGCCGGACTGGCCGCCGAGGTCATCGCCGATGCCATCCGGCAACCATCCACCGAGGCCGACCATGCCGACCATGCGGGCGCCGCAGCGCAGATCCTCTTGCGGCTGAACTGGTTCACGACGGAGATCGTCGAGGCGTTGCTGCACGTCGCGCACACAGACCAGGACCGCCTCGGCTGGCCGGTCCGCTGGGCGATCCTGGCCGCTCTCGGGCAGCCCGCCGGCGACCCGTCGTGGTCGCCGGCCGCGCCGGAGCTGGACAGGGCCGGCCTGGTCAGCCGGCATCTGCCGATGCGCCGGCTGCTGGAATCCCAGCCGGAGCTGTTGGCGAGGGTCCAGGACGACGCCGACTGGCTCTGGGTGCTGATGGCCCTGTACGGCGGACTCGGCCGCACGCAGACCCACGAGCGTCTGCGGGCCGACCAGAACAAGCGTCTGCGGGCCTCGCAGAGCACCAACGGCGAGGCGGTCGGCGCCCCGCCGGTCGTCCCGCCGGTCGAGTTCTCGCCCTGCGACATAGTCCAGGACCTGGAAGACCGAACTCTGAGCAGCGCGATTCAACAGCATCTGGGCGAGGGCGCGCCGTCCGCCGTGTTGGCGGACGTCTTCCGGCGCGCATGGCTGGCCGGCAGCGCCGAGGCCTTGGTCGGACTGGCCGCCCTCGGCGAGGACGTGGTCCCGGTGGTCGGTGCGGCCCTGGCCGACCGCGACCGAGGACCCGCCGCGCGGGCGGTGCTCACCCGGTTCCGGTGGCTGGCCGCCCTCCTGCGGGAGCCGATCCTGCGCGCGAGCGAAACGGCCGCCCGGACCATCCCCGAGGCGGCGCCGCAGGAGCACCAGCTCGATCTCCTGCGCGTCGTGATCAGGGCCAGGGCCGTCGGCGGTGCGGGGCCGCTCGCGGTCAGCGACACGATCCCGGCCCACCGCCACGTCGCCGCGACCTCGCCGGAGATCCGGTCCGAGGTGGACGGCGAGTACTGGGCGTACTTGTTCTCCGGGTTGGCAGCCGAGGGCGGGGACATCCTTGACGGGGCCCTGCTGCCGGAGTCCGGGACCGACGCCGAACGTCTGGTCCGCGGCTGGTCGGCGATCAACCGCGCGCACAATCTCCGGGCCGGGCCGCGCCTGCCCTGGCCGCGGGAAGAACTCGCGCCCCGACCCGGCACGCTCGTCGAGCACTACCTCACGATGCTCGACGAGATCCAGATGGCGCCGCGTGCGTACGACCACCACGCGGGGCTTCTGCTGGGCAGGTGCAAACCACTGCTGCTGGAGCATCCGGCGCTGATCTGGGAGACGCTGGCCGTGTGCTGTTCGCGCGGCAGGCAGTTCATGCGGGGCTACGTCACGGGCGCGACCGGGCAGCGGCTGATGCCGTCCGCGGCCGGCGCACTGGCGGCCGATCTGGTCGGCGAGGAGAGCACCCGCAGGATCCTCGAAGTGATCCTCGGCTGGGGAACCGCTGACGGCACCGAAGCCGAGGACGATGCCATCCGCCGTTCCGGCTACGTCCTGGTGGCCGGGGCGGACACGATCGACGATCCCTACTTGCGGTTCCGGGCGCTGTGGAAGAGCGTGTGGTACTCGCGGACCGTCCCGTTCGGGCTCGACATCGACTCCCTGATCGCGGAGATCACCGACCCGCAGCACCAGGCCCGTGCCATCGAATGGCTCCTCACGTCCGTCCCCGACAAGAAACTCGGCTTCCACATCAGCGGGCTGATGGTCGACACGATGGCCCGGTTGTCCGGCCGGATCACCGACCCCGAGAACCGGGCGCGGGCCCAGGCCAGGCTCGCGTTCATCGTCCCCGAGCAGCCCGAGGACCTGCTCGGCGCGGCCGTCGCGTCCCTGGCCGACATCGCCGATCCACGGCGCAGGGCCGAAGCGATCCTCGATCTGCGCTCGGCGGTCGGCGGCCTGGCAGGCGTCGCCGACGATCTGGATGCCGCCGCCGGCGCGCTGCCCGAGCAGTGGTTGCGCGACAAGGCCCACGGGCGCGACTCCCGCCTGGTGGCGCAGTACCGGACCCGATACGGGGCCGGCGCCCTGGCCTGGCGGCTCCCGCCGGAAGCGCCGGCGCTGGGAGCCGACAGCCACCGGCTGCGCCACCCCACGGGCCGGCTTGCCTGGGGCGCCCTGTACCTCAACGCGGTCGCCGCCGAAGTCGGGGCGCTCGACGCCGCGCACACCGGCGACCGGGCCGGCTGGGAGATGCTGCGCTCGGATTCCGACACGCGAGCCGACGCCGGCGTCGCAGCCCTCATCGAGTCCGCGGCCGACGGCGGGCTGCGTGTGACGGCGGTCGAAGCGACCTTCATCAACCGGCTCATATGCTCCGGACGCGCGGCCAGGCTCCAGCCGCTGTGGTCCTACCTGGAGGCCCCGGACGCAGGCGCCACAGCGATCATCGCGCGATGGCCGACTGGCGAGGACGCGGTACAGCGGTGGCGTGCGCTCATCCAGATGGAAGGCGGGCGCCTGACTCCGGAGAACGTCGGCCCGGTGGTCGAGCTTCTGAGCAGTTCGCAGGACCGCCTGCGACTGCGTGCCGCCTTGGCGCTGCACGGCACGCATCCCTTCGGCAACAACCGGAACCGGCGTTGGTCCGTCACCAGGGTCGGGACGGAGGCGATCAACGCGCTCGCCGGCCAAGCGGCACGGACCGACCTGCCGCCGTCCGTGCTCAGCGTCCTGAGCTGGACGTCGTGCGACATCCATCACGACGACGCCGAGGCACTGAGCCGCTGGCTGTCGGCCGCCGCCGCGGGCGGGGACGCCGCTTCGGTCTGGCTTCTGGAGAACCTCGAATCCATCGACGAGGAGCTGGTTGAGCCGCTGCTCGCGGCCCTTCGCTCGGCGCCGCCCGACGTGCGGCGGCCGCTCCTGCAAGGACTGACCCGGGTCGGCCACACGACCAAGGTTCTGGACGGTGTGCCGGACGCTCTTCGCGAAGCCGTCGCGGCCGTTCCGCTGGAGATCCGGCGGGAAGTACGCGTCATCCCGAAGGGGCCCGTGTCCATCCTGGAGGCTGTGCAAGCGGCGACAACCCATGATCCGGCCGACCGCCTCGACATCGCCCGCTCGAGCATCGAGCAGGCGATGCTCTGGCTCGACGAACAGCGGATCTCCGACGGCGCGGTCTGCCTGGCAACGCTGAAGTCGATCGGATATCGGTACTACGTCCAGGTCGGCCGGACCGGGTACTTCGCCGAGGCCAGGGAGGCGGCCGCGTCTCTGGCAGAGAACGAGGACGCGCTGCGGCTGTTGCTCCAGTGGGCCGAATCGGTCAGCCGGTCGGGCGATCCGAGCCGCCAGATGGTGGCCGTCATGGCCGCGCTGGAAGCGGTGGCCCGGATCTCTCCGAAGGCCTTCGCGGCGCTGGCCGATCCGAACGATTGGGAGACGATGCTCATCGAGTGGGTCGCCACGTCCGACTACTGGGTCGGCCGGGTGGCCGCGGTCCGGCTCCTGGGCATGCTGCGCCTGGTCACCGACCTCGTCGCCGACGCGCTGCGGATCGCGATGAAGGACAACGTCTTCGTCCAGCGTGCGGCCTATGCCGCCGTGAGCGAGTTCCGCATGATGAAGGACGATGTGATCCCGAGACTGCTGGAGCTGTTGGCCGATCCCAGCGCCGGCGTCGTCGCGTCCGCGACCCGCCTGCTGCTGGGCCTGGCCCGAGGCGAGGGCGCGCCCCATCGCCGCCTCATCCTGCGCGGTCTGCAGGACGCGGTGGCGGGTCCGTCCTCCGCGGTTCCGGTATACCTGATGCGCTACGACGAAGACGGTAGCGGCGGCGACATCATCGAATACGTCGACCGGCTCGATCGCATTCTCTACCTGGCGATCTTTGAGGTGACCGACTCGTAGGGCGGACGCGTCAAAGCGCCGGTCTTCGGGTACGGCGGGGCGTGCCGTCCAGCACGAGCATCTGGTCCGCCGGGCCGAGCGACCAGATCGAGCCGGGGGACAGGCCCAGGAGGGCGTCGGCGCCGGCCGCGGCTCCGGCGTCCTTCGTGGCGAAGAACTGGACGGCGTCGCAGCCGGAGACGATCTCCCGCCACCGGTCTGGACACGTTGCCCGAAGCTGGTTCACGTCATGCCAGAAGGTCCAGATCCGTACTCCTGCCTCCGATCCCTCCGGTCCCTCCGACCGCATGGCGAGCAGCGATTCCAGGAGCGGAAAAGGACCGAGATCGGCACACCGGTCCAGAAGGAACACCGTCGGGTGGCCTGCGCGGACCTGATGATCCTCCCTGCCGAGCAGCAGGGTCCCGAGCCAGAGCCGCAGCAGCGCCGAGTGGCTGGTGACCCGGTTGGCCGGCAGCACGAGGTAGACGGTGGTCGGCTCTTCACGGTGTGCCCGAGAAATGGCGAGGGTGGATGTGCTCAGCGTGCGCCGCACCTCGGGAGTCCCCAGAGCCTCGAAACACGACCGGACCACGGCCAGGGTACGAGTACGGAGAAACTCATCTCGCCCCAGGTGCAGCGCAAGCTCCGCGTACGAGACCTTCGACAGATGCTTGCCCACGGTGTCCAACGCCACGGCCATGCTGTGCGTGAAGTCCGGATCGAACAGCGTGTCGTAGAGCGCGTTGAACGTTCCCTTGCCGGGCGCCGCGTAGACGTATCCGATCAGGGCACTGATCAGGCTGAACGCCTCGTCGTCGGCTGCGTCCAGACCGTCGCGTCGCAGGGGAAGCAGACCGGCGATGTCCAGACACCGGGACGTGATGGCCGGCTCCTCCTGACCGTTCAGCAGGTCAAGGGGCTCCAGTGCGTCTGTTTCCGGACCAGTCACCCCGAACGGGTCCAGCCGCACCACGGTCTGTCCCATGGCCTGTCGTGCCTCCGCCGTGGCGGCGTGGGTCACGCCGTCGACGTCGAGGACCACCATCGGGCCGGGGTACGTCAGCAGGTTCGGAATCAGGCAGGACCGGTCCTGGCCGGACTGCTGTGGGGCGACGGTCATCAGGTGCATGGTCCCGGCGGAGGAGATCGGGCGGTCCTCGGCGGCCGGAGAGTCGGGATCGTTCACCGAACGGCCGAGGACGAGTTCCGCTTCGTGTCGACCCATATCGCCCATGCACGCCTCGCATCACTGAGATCGGCGGGATTGACAAGATGCCGTGCCGTACTGGTTGTGCCACCGGGCTTTTCGCTATTGTAAGGGACGGGTGTATCCGGCAATGGGGGTTCCTGGTGAAAAAGTTCACCATTCCATGCGACTTCGCGAGTGTGAAGGCTCCGTTCAACATCTATGTCGGGGAGCCGCGTGCAGGTAAGCATCCCCTTCAGCATCAGTCGAGCTGGCTGTCGCGTGAACGGGGAGGCACGATACCGCCGGAGGTGATGGACGAGTTCCAGAAGCTGCTCGACATCTCCGCTGAGAACGGAGTCAGCTTCGAAGAGCTCTGCGTCTACGCGCGTGGCGAGAAGAAGGACGGTGACGGCCCGGACGATTCGACGGTCGAGCCGGCGCAGGCCTGATCTCGGTGGGCAAGTTCAGCAAGCTCAGTCACGAAGCGCTCTTCCTGGGCCGGGCCGAGCGACAGGGACGCCGCAGGTGGACCAGGTCATCGGCGGATGCGCTGCCGGGCGCCGACGAGGCGGTGCTCTGCCCCGGCGGCAAGGCGCCGCACATCATGACGTTCGCGCCGCACCGATCGGGGCGGGACCGCTCCTGCGTGGTCCCGAACTTGCTGAACTACACCGGTCAGGCCGTCGTCCTGGACATCGACGGCAGGGCGTACGCGGCCACCGCCGATGCACGCCGTGCGCTGGGACAGCAGGTGATGAGACTGGACCCGTTCGGTCTGATCGCACCGGCCGGCCACACCTACACGCCCGTCGACTGGATCCAGGCGCCGAGCCAAGAGATCTTCTCCGAGGAATGCCGGAACGTCGCGGAGCTGTTCTCCCGCGGCCCGTCATTCGGCGACCTCACGGAGAGCGACACCATCGGGCTGCTCAGCGCGATCATCGGCTACCTTTACGTGGTCCCGGAAAAGAAGGTCAACGATCTCTACGACATCTTGCTGACCGATGACGTCGTCTACTCCCTGGCTGTAGTCCTGGACACCATCGGGAAAAAACTCTCCGTGAGTACCTATTCGGAAATTGCCAGCTTCTTGAACAAGGAAGACAAGGCACGTACTCGCATCCTGGCCAGAGCTGCCGCACGGTTCAAGGTTCTCAGCAGTCTGGAGGTGGAGGCGGCCATGGCCGGGTCGGATTTCATGTTCCCATCCGACCGGCCCGTGACCGTCTATGTCATCGTCCCGGCAGAGCGCGTCACGATGTATGCCACGCTCCTGCGCGTCTGGATCGGCGGCCTGCTGGCCAACGCCCTGCGTGCGCCGGACCCGGCTGTGCCGTCCCTTTTCCTCCTCGACCACTGCGCGGAACTTCTGCCGTTCCCGCAACTGGAGGCCGCGTACGCGACGATGTCGCATCGTAAAGTGCGGATCTGGTCGTTCTGGAACGACGTGAGCCAGCTTCGCGCCGGGTACCCCCGCGGCTGGCCCGCCATGATCGCCGGCAGCGGGGCCGTCCAGGTGTTCGGCACCGGCGATCCGGAAGCCGCCGCCGAGGCAGCCACCGTCCTCGGCCTGCCTCCGGATGAGATCCGGTCGCTCGGTGCGCAGGACCAGATCGTCCGGCTCGACGGTGCGCCGCGCCGCCTGCGGCGGCTCAGCATGGCCGGCGGCGCGCCACCTCGGTAGCGGCGCGCCTGGCCGCGGTCGGCACGGAATCGTCCGCGGCCGCGTCAATCGGTCGGCGTCGCGCTTTCGCCGGTGATGGTGATGTCCCGGCCGGCGACCAGGGCGTCGCGCCCGGCCACGATGTGCTGGCCGTGCCCACCGCGCGGGGCGGCGCCGGCCACGATCGCCGCCACTTCCTCGGCGAGCTCGGGGTCCTGTGTCAGGGCTTTGCGAATGGCCACCCGGAACTGAACGACCATGTCGTCATCGTCGGGATGCGCCACGACGTCCTCGATCACGGCGGGCAGCGCCTCGCCTTCCTTCCTGCGTCCGAAGATCCGTTGCAGGACCTGCAGACCGGCCTTGATGGTCACGTCGGCGACGTCTTCCCAGGCCTTGGCCAGAACGGCTCTGCCGTATATGCCGATCGCGGCCACCGCGATCGGTGCAGTCTCCGTCGCCAGCGCGATTTCCCCGCCCATCCGAACCCCCCCCTGCGCCACGGTTACCCGACGTAGCCAGAATATCGCCGAAACCGCCCACAGCGCGCACCGATCGCGGCACTGGCCGCGCCACCGCGACCCCAAGTACTCTCGGCGGATGAACGATCGCCGGGATCCCGGGGCTCAGCGTGCCGCCGGGGCACATTTGCCGCACCTCAACCAGCACGTGCCGGGCCTGCACTGGGAGCTCGGCAAGTTGCCGGGCTGGCTGCGCGAGACCGCCGGGGAGCGGCGGTGGCCGGTGACCATCGGGGTCGTGCTGGCCATCGTGATGCAGGTGGTGCTTCCCGACCGGTACGCCCTGCAGCCCAAGCTGCTGCTGCCCGTGCTCGAAGTCCTGCTGCTGGTCGGGCTCGTGGCCGCCAATCCGGTCCGGTTCCAGCGCGAGCACCCGATCGTGCGGTGGATGTCGCTGTGCATGACGCTGTCCATCGCGGTCGCGAACCTCACCTCGATAGCCAGGCTGATCAACGAGATCCTGCATCACAAGGCGGGATCTCCGAGCGTCGACGCCGTCACGCTGCTCGGCTCGGGCCTGGCGATATGGGTCACCAACGTCGTGGTCTTCGCGCTGATCTACTGGGAGTTCGACCGCGGCGGGCCGTTCTCGCGCGCTGCGGCTCGCAATCCGTACCCTGACTTCCTCTTCGCGCAGATGACGGATCCGTCCAAGGCGTCCCCGGACTGGGAGGCGACCTTCGTCGACTACGCCTACCTCTCGTTCACCAACTCCACGGCGTTCTCGCCGACGGACACCCTGCCGATGTCCTCGTGGGCGAAGATGACGATGATGCTCCAGTCGGGCGTGTCGCTGGTGACCATCGCGCTCGTGGCGGCGCGCGCCGTCAACATCCTCAACTGACCGCGATCGGCACGCCGGGGGGCGCTATCAGCGGCTATCGTCCCAGTTCCTCCAGCGCGGCCCTGCGTCCCCTCGTGTAGCTGTTGAGCATGCCCCGGACCTTATGGGCCCGCTGGCCCGCGGGCTCCCAGGGAGTCGTCGGCGCCGGACTGTCGGGTTCTTTGCCGGCGATCTTCGCAGCGCGGCCGTCGTACACGACGCCGCCGCCTGAAGTCACCGCGCTTTCGATGCGTGCCATGCCTGGATCTTGGCGCACGGCGGCATCGCATCCCGGGTTCCGCGGCATCGAATCACTAATTAGAGTGAATCTCTGTTCGGGGTCTTGCCCCTGGCGGGGAGCCTTGCCGGCGTTCACGGGCGCGTCCCGCGAGCCGACGGCCCCCGTCCGGCCCTTCCCCGCATGTTGTAGAAGGCATGTATGGCTCCCACCTTGAAGGACGTGGCCGCGCTCGCCGGCGTCTCGATCAAGACCGTGTCGAACGTGGTGAACGGGTACGGCTTCGTCAAGGCCGAGAACCGGCGCCGGGTCGAGGAGGCCCTGAAGGCCACGGGATACCGGCCCAACGTCGGGGCCCGCAACCTGCGGCGCGGCCGCACCGGCTGCATCGCCATGATCGTGCCCGAGCTCGGCGTGCCCTATTTCGGCGAGTTGGTGAGCCTGGTCATCACCGCCGCGGCCGATCGGGACTGGAACGTGCTGATCGAGCAGACCCAGGGCGTGCGCGAGCGGGAACGGGAAGCGCTGTCCGCGCTGGGGCCGCACATCGTCGACGGGGCGATCCTGAGTCCGGAGGCGCTCACCGCCGACGATCTGACGGCCGGCGATCCGGGCGTGCCCTTCGTCATCCTCGGCGAGCACTGGCTGCCGGCCTCGGCCGACCGCGTCGCGATCGACAACGTCGCCGCGGCCAGGGCTGCGGTGAGCCATCTGGCCGGGCTCGGACGGCGGCGGATCGCCGCGATCGGCACCAACCCGGCCCGCGGCACCGCGGCGCTGCGGTTGCGCGGATACCGGGAGGCGCTGGCCGAGGCCGGGCTGGAGTACCGCGAGGAACTGGTGGTGCCGGCGGCGAAGTACCACCGGCGCGACGGCGCGCAGGCGATGGCCGAGCTGCTCGACCTGCCGCAGCCGCCGGACGCGGTGTTCTGCTTCAACGACCTGCTCGCGATGGGCGCGCTGCGCACGGCCGCCGACCGCGGCCTGTGGGTGCCCGACGACGTGGCCGTCGCGGGGTTCGACAACATCGAGGAGGCGGCGTACGCCCACCCTCGGCTGACCACCGTCGCCCCGGACAAGCAGGCCATCGCCGAGACCGCGGTGGAGTTGCTCAGCAAGCGCACCGGCGGCGGGGACGGCCCGGAACCGCGAGACGTCGTCGCCCCGTTCCGGCTGGAAGTGCGGGGGAGTACCCGGCCGCGCGGGCCGATATCAGGGCCGCGTCCGTGATGCCAACGTTGTAAAAATCCCCGTGCGGCACTGCCGATTCCGCCCGGAGTTCCTTCGCGGAGGGGGTTTACAGGTAGGCCTCAGAGTGCTGTCATGATGCTGATTCGTTGAGGTCGCAGACCTTTGCACACCGACCGTCGGCCGACCCCACCGCCGGTGCGTCGGTTGCCGTTCCCAGGCGCTGGTTCGGCTGATTTTTACAACGTTGTATTTATGACGGCCGGCTCATGCCCGTACGACGGCCCCACCTTCCTTGTCCCCGCCCGAAGGGAACGTCGCAGTGTTCGAAAGAGAACCGTATGCCTCCCGCCGAGACGTGTTCCGCTGGATCGGTGCCGCCGCGGCCGTCTCCGGCTCCGGTGTGTTCGCAGCCCTCGCTCCGGCCGGCAACGCCCAGGCGGCCGCCGCTCTCGCCGCCCCCGCCGCCTCAACCTTCACCCCGCTGCGACCGCCCGCCGTGCCACTCGCGGTGCGCTCTCCGTACCTGAGCACCTGGCAGGCCGCGGACACGCTGGCCGGCACCTGGTCGACGTTCTGGAACGGCCACGTCAACGCCTTCTGCGGCATCGCCCGGATCGACGGCGCCGGATGGCTGTTCTGCGGCGCGCCGAGCTCCTCGATCGTGCCGAACACCATGACCCAGACCGCGCTCCAGGTCACCGCGACGCGTTCGATCTACACGTTCACCGGCGGCGGGGTCACCCTGACGGTGACCTTCTTCTCGCCGGTGGACCTGAACAACCTGCAACGCCAGTGTGTGCCGTTCAGCTACGTGAGCATGCAGGCCGTCTCGAACGACGGCCGGACCCACAGCGTCCAGCTGCACCTGGACATCTCCGCCGAGTGGACGCACGGGGACGTGACACAGCAGGTGACCTGGTCGCAGCAGACCACCCGCGCGGGCAACCTGGCCCTGGGCTTCGCCCCGGCGAGCCCGTCGGTCCTGGCCGAATACGGGGACCAGGCGTCCTGGGGCACCTCGGTGCTGGCCACCTCCGGCGGCACCGGGGTGAGCTGGCAGATCGGTGCGGACACTGTGGTGCGCGCGCAGGCCGTGTCGCAGGGGTCGCTGACCGGCACCTCGGATTCCAACCAGCCGCGGGCGATCGACAACAACTGGCCGGTGCTCGGCCTGACCAAGGACCTCGGCACGGTCTCGGCGTCCCCTTCGGCGCCCTTCCACCTCGCCGTCGGCCATGTGCGCAACCCCGGCCTGAGCTATCTGGGGACGAACCTGCCGCCGTGGTGGACGACGTACTGGGGGCCGTGGACCGACATGGTCGACTGGTTCCTGGCCGACCACGACCCGGCGCTGACGGCGGCCACCGCGCTGGAGACGCAGATCCAGAACGACGCCACCGCGGCGGTCGGCGGCGGAAGCGTCGGCACCGACTACGCGGCGCTGTGCGCGCTGGCCCTGCGGCAGGCGGTCGGCGGGACGGAGCTGGTGAACCGCAACGGCGCGCCGTGGGCGTTCCTGAAGGAGATCTCCTCCGACGGCAACGTCTCCACGATCGACGTCACCTATCCGGCGTTCCCGGTGTTCGCCTACCTGTCGCCGTCCTACTTCCAGCTGCTCCTGGAACCGATCCTCGAGTACTGCGAACACGGCGGCTGGCCGAAGACCTTCGCCGTGCACGACCTGGGCTCCAGCTATCCGAACGCCGCCGGGCACAACGACGGCAACGAGGAGGACATGCCGGTCGAGGAGTCCGCCAACATGCTGATCATGACGGCGGCGCTGCTCCAGCGGCTGCCCGCGGCCGGCGCGGCGTCCTTCGCGCAGGCGCACTACGGGATCTTGAAGCAGTGGGCCGACTACCTGGTCGGCAACGCCCTGGACCCGGCGAACCAGAACCAGACCGACGACTTCACCGGGTTCATCGCGCACAGCGCGAACCTCGCGCTCAAGGGCATCATCGGCATCGGGGCGATGGGGGTCGTCGCGGGCTTGGCCGGAAACGCTTCCGATCAGGCTTCCTACACCTCCACCGCCCGGTCCTACATCAGCCAGTGGGTGAGCAAGGGCGAGGACCCGGCGTACACCAACCTGGACCTGGCCTACGGTTCCTCGAACACCTGGAGTCTGAAGTACAACGGCTTCCCGGACCAGGTGCTCGGCCTGGACCTGGTGCCGCTGGGCATCGCCGCCCAGGAGGCCGGCTGGTACCAGCAGCACGCCGGGACCTACGGCGTGCTGCTGGACCCCCGCAACGACTACACCAAGGCCGACTGGGAGCTGTGGACCGCGGCGTGGCTCCGCGACCAGGGTGCCATCCGGGACACGCTGATCGCGGGCGTCTACGGCTTCGTGAACAGCTCGCCGCAGCGGGTGCCCTTCTCGGACTGGTACGTCGTGGCCAGCGGGGCGCAGCAGGGCTTCCAGAACCGGCCGGTCGTGGGCGGCATGTTCTCACTGGTCGTACCACGAGCGCCCAGCACCACGTCCTGGCAGCGGATCCAGAACAGCAACAGCGGCAAGCTGCTGGCCGTCTCCACCATGTCCCTGGCCGACTCGGCGAACGTCACGCAGTGGTCCGACAACGGCACCGTGGACCACGTGTGGACCGTGATCCACAATCCCGACGGCACCGTCCGGATCCAGAACCGCAACAGCGGCCGGGTGCTGGCGGTGAACAACCAGAGCCTGGACGACGGCGCCTTCGTCCAGCAGTACCAGGACAACGGCACGCCGGACCACCTGTGGCAGCTCGTCGACGCCGGCGGCGGATGGTTCAAGATCCAGAACGTGCACAGCGGGAAGGTGATGGCGGTGTCCGGTGCCTCGACCGCCGACGGGGCCCAGGTGACGCAGTGGTCGGACAACGGGACCTCCGATCATCTGTGGCGCTTCATCTAAAGATGCGGCGTTTCATTTGAGGATGTGGGTTTCATCTGAGAAGGGAGTCCACGGTGTGGCTGGCGGTGACCGTCGTCTCGCCAGCCACTCCAGCTGTCACCCGATGACGTGGACCGTCCAGTACTGGGGGTCGGGCCCGAGCAGGGTGATGCGGTCGAGCAGGCCCTGCACGCCGCCGGAAGCGGCCAGGGCGGGCGGTTCGGGGCCGGTGAAATCGATGCAGACCTGGAGTCCGCGGTCGGTCTTGCACGCTGATCGCAGGTCCGGGGCGACAGTGTCCCGATTGTTCTGGGCGTCCTTAGCGCCCTTAGTGTCCTTCGGCCCGATGTGGATGTTGAGGTTCGTGGTCTGCTTCTGGGGGTCGGGGGCGGATATGAACATCAGGTCCAGGCTCCATGCGGCGCCGGAGTGGGCCCAGGAGCCGTGGAGCATGTTGCCGCCGGCGATCGGGAAGCCACTCGGGAGGTCCTGGATGTGGAGCGGCAGCGGTAGGGGCTTGTCGCCGATGGTCACTCCGGCGGCGATGCGGATCTGCTCGTCCTTCTGCTGCGCCGTCAGTGTTCCGGTGCCCTGGGTGTCGCCGCTGAGGTCCACCCAGGCGCCGCCGACCTGCCATTCCAGGGCGGCCCGGCCGGGGACGGTGTCGGCGCTCGGGGCCGTGCCACTTCGGATGGGGGTCCAGATCCAGAAGGCGGGGTTCCCGTTGACGGCCGGCGCGCTGACCTTCTGCGCCTTGCCGCCGCCGCTGTGGATCGTCGATGCGGGTTCCTGCTTGGAGACGGTCAGCCACATGGGGCCGGGAGTGCCGCTGCCGGCCTGGCCGGTGGCCACGGCGGCCTCGGTGTCGCCGGCGCCGGACTGATAGCTGACGCCGGTGACCCAGGTCGGCAGCCAGCCGAAGGCGGCGTGCTGTTCGACGGGATCCCACCCGGCTGCGAACACCGGTGGCGGCCCGTTCGGGGTCGTGGTCGTGGTCGGGGTTGTGGCCGGTGGGGCCGGCGTGGCCCGGAGCCCGGAACCGCCGCCCAGCATCGCTGCGAGCGCTGCGGTCACGCCGACCAGAGCGGTCGCGCCCGCCACGCGCTGCCGGTGCCGTCGCTGGGCCCGCCCGCGGAGCGTGGCTGCCGCCGGCGGCCTGGTTGCCTCCGCGAAGCGCGCGGAGCCGGTCTGGAGAATGGAGTCGAAGTCCTCAGGCATGGCCGGATGCCTCCTTGGCGAACGACGGGAAGGTGGGGACGGCGTCGGACAGGTGCGGCGCCAATGCCTGCCGCCCCCGGGACAGCCGGGCCTTCACCGTCCCGACCGGCACTTCGGTCTCCAGCGCTATCTGCTCCACCGACAGCCCGACCAGGTGGTGGAGCACCACCGCCTGACGCTGGTGCGGGTTGATCTGCCGCAGTGCCGCGATGATCGCGACATAGTCCGGATTGGCCCCGGGATCCGGCTCCGGTGGCCCGTGCCGCCGGTGCGCGGTCGCCCTGTTGACCGCCTTCCGCCACGCGCTGACCCTGATCCGGAAGGCGACAGCGCGAACCCAGCCCTCCGGATCGGCATAGCCGGAGACCTTCCCCCAGTTCTGCCACGCCCGCGTGTAGGCCTCCTGCACGAGGTCCTCGGCCTCGGCCCGGCTGCCGGTCATCGCATAGAGGTGACTGGTCACCCTCCGGACGCTGCCCGCATAGAAGGCATCGAACTCGCTCGGATCCCGCATACCGCTCCCCATCGGATCGACTTTCGGCGGAGAGCAGTTTGCTTCCCGAGAGCTAGTCACGCCTGAGCAGGCGGCTGGTTGCGTCCCTTCTGTCGTCCCTTCAGTTGTCCCTTCTGACTTCGAACAGCCGACTGCCGGCCACTGCCGGACGAGCGCGTAGGCTTCACAGGACTTGACCTGTTGTCGGGTCGAGACCGATTCGTCTGTGAGCTGGGAGACACGTGCGGCAAGGACGGCCCGTGGGGCGCTCATGGAATGATCCACTGCCGATGGCGGCCTCCGCGCGCCCGGCAGGCTTCGGTGCTGCTCCCGGCCGGGGACAAAGCCGCTTGTTCCGGCTGCGGGGACTGTTCACGTGATCGACTTCCGGTACCACGTCGTCTCCATCGTCGCCGTCTTCCTGGCCCTCACCGTCGGGCTGGTCATCGGCTCCTCGTACCTGAGCAAGGTCGCCTATGACGAGCTGAACAACCAGCTGTCCTCGCTGCGCGGCCAGAACCAGACCCTGCACGGCACCCAGAACGAGCTCGGCGCCCAGGTCCGCGACCGGGACAGCCTCATCGCCGCGCTCGGGCCGGACGCCGTGTCCGGCAAGCTCGTCGGCCACTCGGTGGCCGTGGTGATGCTGCCCGGCGCCGACAGCTCCAGCGGCGACGCGATGGCCGACCTGCTGGGCAAGGCCGGCGCCCAGGTCACCGGGGAGGTGACGCTGAAGTCGGCGCTGTTGGACCCCGGCCAGGCCGGCAAGCTGGCCGCGGCGGCCTCGAAGCTCCCGTCCTCCGAGCGCGGGGGAGAGCAGCTGCCGGCGCCATCCTCCTCCGCGAGCGGCGCGACCCCCTCGCCGGTCATCGCCCTGGCCGACATCGCCGGCGCGGTGGTGCACCGGATACCGGCCGCCTCGACCGGCGCCGGTGAGCAGACGATCACCGACCAGGCGTCCCAGGACGTGCTCACCGCCTACAGCAACGCCGGCTTCCTGGACGTGAAGGCGGCCGGCGCCACCTCCGCGGACCTGGTGGTGGTCCTGGCCCCGTCGGCCCCGTCCTCCGGCTCCGCGGCCAACGACGCCGCCGACGGGCTCTACCTGGGCTTCCTCAAGGACCTGACCGGCGGCGGCCGCTCCCTGGGCGCGGTCCTGGCCGGACCGGCGTCCTCGGCCGCTTCGCCGGGCCTGCTGGCCGCAGCGCTGAAGGACAGCTGGGTGTCGAAGAACGTGTCGACGGCCGACACCGCCGACCAGGCCTCCGGGCGCATCATCACGGTGTTCGCCCTCGCCGAGGCCGCCGGGGGCAAGACCGGGCACTACGGACTCACCGGGACGGCCGACGGGCCGCTGCCGGACCTGCACTGAGCGGCGGGCCGCCGGGATGGGGAGAGGGTTGTCAGGCGGATCGATCGCCGGTGCCGGCCGGGCTGATGCGGTGGCCGGGTTGGTCGGATCAGTCGAATCGGCCGGATCGGTGGCCGGTGCTGGCCGGTCAGCCGCCCCGGCGGGTAGGTTGCCGAGCGTGTTCATCAGTGCGAACCGCGCCGGCGCGCGTCGTTCGGCCTCCCGCACGCTGGGAGCGGGTAGCGTCGAGCGGGTGGTCGGTGTGGGCGGAGTCGTGACGGCCGCCGCCCTCGGCGGGGGAGCGGCCGTCGGTGCGTATCGTCTGCTGAACGCGCGGCCTCCCGGCGGCCGGGAGCGTTGGGTTCGTAAGAACAATCGCGGCCGCGAGGTCACCCTTCTCGAAGGTCCCGCCGTCACGCTCGGCATCGCCGCGGCGTCCCTGCTGGCTCCGGGCCTGCCCGCCCGGCTGCGCCTGGCCGGGTGCGGCGCGGCCCTGGGCGCCGGCGCCATCGGCCTCTACGACGACCTGAACGAGCGCGGCGCCGCCAAGGGCTTCCGGGGCCACCTGTCCGCCCTGGCGCGCGGCGAGGTCACCACCGGGGCCGTCAAGATCCTCGGTATCGGCGCGACCGGTCTGGCCGCCGGTGCGCTCGTGCGCCGCGATCCGCTCGACCGGGTTCTGGCCGGTCTCGTCGTCGCCGGGGCCGCGAATGTCGTGAACCTGTTCGACCTGCGTCCCGGACGGGCCACCAAGGCCGCGGTGCTCGGCGCCGCCGGCGGTGTGCTGCGGGAATCCCCAGGCGGACTCCTCACGGCGGCGGCACTCGGTGCCGCCGCCGCACTACTGCCCGAGGACCTCGGCGAGCAGGCGATGCTCGGCGACTGCGGTGCCAATGCCCTCGGGGCGGCGCTCGGTGTCGCGGCTGCCGCGCGGGCCTCGCGCCCCGGGCTCGTCGGCCTGGCCGCCGTCCTGGCCGCGCTGACCGCCGCGAGCGAGAAGGTCAGCTTCACCAAGGTCATCGCCGCCACGCCGCCGTTGCGTGCGCTCGACGAGTGGGGCCGCGTCCCGAAGCAAGGCGACGACTGAGATGGCCGAAGTCCGGATCGAGCACGGATCGGCGGAGGCGGCAGAAGCAGCGGAAGCGGCAGAGGCGGCGGAGGTCGGGTCGAAGGCCGCAGCTCAGGCCCTGGTGCCCCAGCAAGCCCAGCAAGCCCAGCAAGCCCAGCAAGCCGGCGCAGCCGCCGCCGCCCCCCGCACCCGTCGCCCCAACCGCGCCTCCACCCTCCTCGGCGCCGCCGTCCTCATCGCCATAGCGACCGTCGCCTCCCGCGTCGTCGGCTTCGGCCGCTGGCTCGTCTTCTCCCACACCGTCGGCGCCGGCTCCCTGGCCGACGCCTACAACTCCGCGAACCAGCTCCCGAACATCGTCTTCGAGATCACCGCCGGCGGCGCGCTGGCCGGCGTCGCCGTCCCGCTCCTGGCCGGGCCGCTCACCGGCGGCGGCGACGGCCCGGCCGACCGGGCGCGGGCCTCGCGCATCGTCTCGGCGCTGCTGACCTGGACGCTCGCCATCCTCATCCCGCTGTCGGCCAGCGGCGTCGCGCTGGCCGAGCCGATGGGCCACATCCTGGGCAGCGGGCACGGCCCGGACTACACCGCCCAAATCAGCCGGTTCCTGATGTTCTTCCTGCCGCAGATCCCGCTCTACGGCGCCGCCGTCGTCCTGGGCGCGACCCTGCAAGCCGACCGCCGTTTCCTGGCCCCGGCGCTCGCGCCGCTGCTGTCCAGCCTGGTCGTCATCGCCTCTTACACCGTCTTCGCCTTCATGGATCGCGGTCGCGGCGCGCACCTGCGCGATCTGCACGAAGCCCCCGAGCTGGTACTGGCGCTGGGCACATCCGCGGGCGTCCTGATCCTGGTTCTGTCACTGCTGCCGGCCGTCCGGCGCGCCAAGCTCGCGCTGCGCCCCACCTTCCGCTTCCCCGAAGGCGTCGCGCGCAGGGCCCGCTCGCTGGGCGTGGCCGGGGTCGCGACCCTGATCGCCCAGCAGCTCGCGGTGCTGACCATCGTGCTGCTGTCCAACGCCGGGCACGCCTCGACCGGCACCCTCACCGTCTTCAACCTGGTCTGGGCCGTCTACTCGCTGCCGTACGCCGTGCTCGCCGTCCCGGTCGCGACCAGCGCCTTCACCGACCTGTCCGCCAAGTGGGCCGCCGGGGACCGGCGCGGCTACACGCAGGGCGTGGCGGCCACCACCCAGGCCGTGGTGATCTTCTCCGCGGCCGGCGCCTCGGTCCTGGCCGCCGCCGCGTGGCCGACCGCCCGGCTGTTCCTGACCGCGCGCCACGGTACCGGCGGCAGCGTCACCGTGGAGATGATGGGCCAGGGTCTGACCGCCTTCGCCCCCGGCCTGATCGGCTACGGCCTGCTGGCGCACCTGAGCCGGGCCCTGTACGCCGCCGGCCGGGGCCGCGCCGCGGCGACGGCGGTGTGCGCGGGCTGGTTCACCGTCCTGGCCGCCGACCTGACCCTGGTCTGGCTGCTGCCCGGCCAGGACGCGGTCATCGCCCTGGGCCTGGGCAACACGCTGGGCATGGCGGTGGCCGGCGCCGCGCTGCTCACCGCGGTCCGCCGGGCCGTCGGCCGCGACGCGCTGGCCGGCGTCGGCCGCGCCGGGGCGGTGGCGGCGCTGGCCGCGGCCGTGGCCGCGCCGGCCGGGATGGTCTTCGCCGGACTGCCGGGCGCCACCGGACCGGTGCGTGCGATGCTCATCGGTGCCGCGACCGCGCTGCTGACCATCGGGCTGTTCGTGCTCACCGTGGTCGTCGCCGCCAAGCGCCTGCTGCCGGACACCGAATACGGCGCCTGGCTGCGCGCCCCGATCGAGAACCGGAACCGGCGACGGAGGCCCGTGCGATGACCAGGACCCCGATGATGACCAAGACGCCGATGAGGATCCTGCTGGTCCGCCCGGAGAGCACCGGCGGCATCGGCGTGCACGTCGACAGCCTCACCAGGGCCCTGCGCGAGGCCGGCCACGACGTCCGCACCCTGGTCGCCACCGGGACCGGGGCCATACCGGCGATCCGCCACGCCGCGCGCCAGGCCCGGGTGGACGTCGTGCACGCCCACGGCCTGCGCGCCGGCGCCGCGGCGTGCCTGGCCACGCGCAAGCGCACCGTGGTGACCCTGCACAACGCGCCGGCGAACCGGGCGGGCGAACTGCTGATGCGGCTGATCGCCCAACGCGCCGACGCGGTCCTGGCCGCCTCCCACGACCTGGTCGAGGCGGTGGCCGGGAACGGGGCGAAGGACGCGCGCTTCGGCCCGGTCGTGGCCCCCGCGCTGCCCGCGCCGACGCTTCCGGTGCCGCAGGTGCGCACCGCGCTGCGGAGCGAGCTCGGCCTGGCCGCCGACGACGACCGCCGGCTGGTGCTGGCGGTCGGCCGCCTGGCCCCGCAGAAGGACTACGCCACCCTTATCAAGGCGTTGATCATCCTGAAGGGCCGGCTCGGCCCCGGCCGCGTCCCGCCGGTCGCCATCGCCGGGGAGGGCCGCGAGCGCTCCGCCCTCCAGGCCGCCGTCGACGAGCACGGCCTCCCGGTGGCGCTGCTCGGCCACCGCGCCGACATCGCCGACCTGCTGCGCGCCGCCGACGTGTTCGTGATGTGCAGCACCTGGGAGGCCCGGCCGCTGGCGCTGCAGGAGGCGCTGCGGGCCGGCGTGCCGCGGGTGATCGCCACCGACGTCGGCGGCGTGGCCGAGGTCACCGCGGGCTACCTGCCGCTGATCCCGCCGGGCGATCCCGAGGCGCTGGCCCGGGCGCTCGCCGAGTCCTGCGACGGGTCCGTGCCGGCCGGCGGGGCGCCGGACTGGGACGCGCTGTGGCCCGGTCCGGCCGAGGAGCTGGCCGCGGTGCTCGCGGCGTACTCGGCATGAGCCGGCCGCGGTGCTCGCGGCGTATTCGGCATGAACGCGACCTTGCCGACACCTGTCCACCCATGATCGACCCGTGAGCTCCGTGCCCCGCAACTGCTGATATCCTGGTCTCCCGTGGATGACAGGTGAGCAGGACCGCCTGTACCAATCAGCAGATTCAGCAGCGATCCGCGGGAGCCCCCCTTGGCACATCAGACGAAACACCTGTTCGTAACCGGGGGCGTCGCGTCCTCCCTCGGCAAGGGCCTCACCGCCTCCTCGCTGGGCGCCTTGCTCAAGGCCCGGGGTCTGCGGGTCACCATGCAGAAGCTCGACCCCTACCTGAACGTCGACCCCGGGACGATGAACCCGTTCCAGCACGGTGAGGTGTTCGTCACCGACGACGGCGCCGAGACCGACCTGGACGTCGGCCACTACGAACGCTTCCTGGACACCGAGCTGCGCGGCTCGGCCAACGTCACCACCGGCCAGGTGTACTCCGCGGTGATCGCCAAGGAGCGGCGCGGGGAGTATCTGGGCGACACGGTCCAGGTGATCCCGCACATCACCAACGAGATCAAGTCCCGGATCCGGCGCATGGGCGGCGAGGACGTGGACATCGTGATCACCGAGGTCGGCGGGACCGTCGGGGACATCGAGTCGCTGCCGTTCCTGGAGGCCGCGCGCCAGCTGCGGCACGAGGTCGGCCGGGACAACGTGTTCTTCCTGCACGTCTCCCTGGTGCCCTACATCGGCCCCTCGGGGGAGATGAAGACCAAGCCGACCCAGCACTCGGTGGCCTCGCTGCGCAGCATCGGCATCCAGCCCGACGCCATCGTGTGCCGCGCCGACCGGCCGATCAGCCAGGTCATCAAGCGCAAGATCTCGCTGATGTGCGACGTGGACGAGGAGGCCGTGGCCGCGGCCGTGGACGCGCCGTCCATCTACGACATCCCCAAGGTCCTGCACACCGAGGGCCTGGACGCCTACGTGGTGCGCCGGCTGAACCTGCCCTTCCGCGACGTGGACTGGACGCAGTGGGACGACCTGCTGCGCCGGGTGCACGAGCCGGACCACGACCTCACCGTCGCCCTGGTCGGCAAGTACATCGATCTGCCGGACGCCTACCTGTCGGTGACCGAGGCGCTGCGCGCCGGCGGCTTCGCCAACTCCGCGCGGGTGAACATCCGCTGGGTCCCCTCCGACGAGTGCGCGACCGACGAGGGCGCGGCCAAGCACCTGACCGGCGTGGACGCGATCTGCGTGCCCGGCGGCTTCGGCGTGCGCGGCATCGAGGGCAAGGTGAACACGGTCAAGTACGCCCGGGAGAACATGATCCCGCTGCTGGGCCTGTGCCTGGGCCTGCAGTGCATCGTGATCGAGGGCGCGCGCCACCTGGCCGGCATCGCCGCCGCCAACTCCGCGGAGTTCGACGAGGCCACCCCGGACCCGGTGATCTCCACCATGGCCGACCAGCGCGACATCGTGGCCGGCCAGGGCGACCTGGGGGGCACCATGCGCCTGGGCCTGTACCCGGCCAAGCTGGCCGAGGGCAGCATCGTGCGCGAGCTGTACGACGGCGCCCCGTACATCGAGGAGCGCCACCGCCACCGCTACGAGGTGAACAACGCCTACCGCCCGCGCCTGGAGGAGGCCGGCCTGGTCTTCTCCGGCACCTCCCCGGACGGTCGCCTGGTGGAGTTCGTCGAGCTCCCGCGCGAGGCGCACCCCTTCCTGGTGGGCACCCAGGCGCACCCCGAGCTGCGCTCGCGCCCGACCCGCCCGCACCCGCTGTTCGCCGGCCTGATCGCCGCCGCGGTGCAGCGTTCGAAGGGCGTGGCGGCCGGTGCGGCCGCGACCGCCGCCGCGACCGCCGCCGGTGAGGCGCTGGCCGAGACGGCTGCCGGGGCCTGATCCGGCTCGGGCTCGATCGGGGACGGCGTCCCGGCTTCGTGCCGGGGCGCCGTTCGCGTCTGCCGTCCGCGTCGCCTGCCGTCCAGCGTCCGCCGTCCCCGGCGCCCTGACGCATCCGCCGCGATAGGCTTCGATCATCGGCCCGGCCGAGTCCGCCGGGCCGCAACCGCGAGCACAGGGAGCGTGATGGAGATCCGCGACGAACCCGAGAAGTGGCCGGTGCTGGCCTCGGAGGAGAAGTTCCGCGGGCATGTGATCTCCGTCCGCACCGACACCGTCAAGATGGTGGACGGCCAGGTCGCCGAGCGCGACTACGTCGTGCACCCCGGCGCGGTCGGCGTGGTGGCGCTCGACGAGGCCGACCGCGTCCTGCTGGTCCGCCAGTACCGGCACCCGGTCGGCTGGCGCCTGTGGGAGCTGCCGGCGGGCCTGCTGGACCATCCCGGGGAGAACCCGCTGGAGGCCGCCAAGCGCGAGCTCTACGAGGAGGCGCACCAGCAGGCCGACGACTGGCGGGTCCTGGTCGACCTGTTCACCACCCCCGGCGGCTCGGACGAGGCGATCCGGGTCTACCTGGCGCGCGGCGTCCGGGAGGCCGACGGCGAGCAGTTCGCCCGGGAGCACGAGGAGGCGGACATGTCCACGGTGTGGGCCGACCGCTCCGAGGTGACCAAGCTGATCCTGGCCGGGGAGCTGCACAATCCGCTGGCCGTGGCCGGCGTGCTGGCGCTGACCACCGCGATCACCACGAACGCGCTGGAGGACCTGCGGCCGGCGGACGCCCAGTGGCGGCAGCGGCCCTTCCTGCCGTAGGGCACGCCGTAGGTCATCGGCGAGAACTGTCGGGCGGCGGCGGGCCGCATCATGTGCCCGCTTCCGCCGGCCGTGCCTACACTGCGGCGATGGAGCCCACTTCGCCCCCCGCCCACACCGCGGTCGTCATCGACTTCTTCGGCACGCTCACCAAGAGCACCCCCAACGAGGTCTGGACCCAGGCCGCGGCGGCCAGCGCGGCGCCCCTGGGCCTGCCGGCGGCCCAGTGGCGGGAGACGCTGAACGCGAGCTTCTCCGAACGCGCCACCGGCGCTCTGGGCGACCTGTCGGAGACCTTCCGCGCCCTGGCCCGCCGCTGCGGCGTCGACCCGAGCGAGGCGGCGCTGGCCGCGGCATGCCAGGCGCGGGTCGAAGCGCAGAACGCGCTGTTCGTCTTCCGCGAAGACGCCCTGAGCGCGTTGCGGGCGCTCAGAAACCGCGGCTACCGCCTGGGCCTGCTCAGCGACTGCACCCCCGAACTTCCCGTCGCCTGGCCCGGTTTCGCCGTCGCCGAATCCTTCGACACCGCGGTGTTCTCCTGCTCCGAGGGCCTGAAGAAGCCGAACCCCGCCTTCTTCCGCCTCGTCGCCGACCGCCTCGGGGTGGCGCCGGCCGAGTGCCTGTATGTCGGCGACGGCGGCTCGCGCGAACTCAGCGGCGCGGCCGCGGTCGGCATGACGCCGCTCATGCTGCGCGCCGAGGACTGGCACAGCAACAGCGCGCACGACCGCGAGGACGACTGGACCGGCCCGGAGATCGCCTCCTTCACCGAGCTGATCAGCGTGATCGACGACGGCGGTCTCAGTGCTCGGTCACTTCTCGCCCACCATCAGGACCGCGATTAGTGTGAAACGGCGGAAACATCCGATCCGCCGTCCCGGGGAGGCCCCCGATGTCCTCTGAGTTCTTCGGTCCTGCGTCGTGGGAAGGCCGGGCCAAACGTTACGGGCCGGTGGACCGGGTCGCGGTGCTGTCCGACGTGCACGCCAACGTGCCGGCGCTGCGGGCCGTGCTCGCCGAGCCCGACGTCGCCGCCGCCTCGCTGGTGGTCTTCAACGGTGATCTCACCTGGGGTGTCGACCCCGACGGGGCGGTCGCCATCGTCAAGGCCCTGGGTCTGCGCGCGGTGTGCATACGCGGCAACAGCGAGCGCCACGTCCGGCAGATCACCACCGGCGCCTCCACCCCGGCCACCCCGCGCCAGGAGTGGGTCCCGGCCCGGCACGGCACCGGCGCGCTGGCCTTCGTCGGCTCGTTCCCGTTCAGCATCGTGGTGGATGTACGGGGCCTGGGTCCGGTCCGCTTCTGCCACGGCTCCCCGCGCAGCGACCACGAGGCGGTCACGCCCGGCACCTCCGAGCAGCGCTTCGCCGAGATGACCGCCGGCATCGAGGAGGACGTCCTGGTGACCGGCCACACCCACCTGCAGTTCGACCGCTTCGTGGGCACCCGGCGCAGCGTCAACCCCGGCAGCGTCGGCCTGCCGTACCACCGCGACGAGCCCGGGGTGGCGCACTGGGCCCTGCTCGGGCCGGACGTGCAGCTGCGTACTACTCGCTACGACGTGAGCGAATCGGTGGCCGCCAGCGTGGCGGCCGGCGACCCCGGGCACGCCCGGATCGCCGAGCTGCTGCTGACGCCGCCGACGCCGGAGGAGATCATCGCCGAGGCCGAGCAGCTGGTGCTGGTCGACTGACTGACCGACTGCCAGCCCGCTGTCCGCCGCCCGCTGCCCGCCCGCCCGGCTAGCCGGCCGGGTTGCGGACGGCCCCCTCACACCAGGTCGTGCTCGGCCAGGAACACTCCGAGCACGACCCGCACGGCCTCGGGCGTCTCGATGTAGGCCACATGGCTCGCCCCGGCGAACTCGTGCCCGCGCGCGTCCGGGATCCGGTCCAGGAACGGCTGCCGCGCGGCCGCGTCCAGCTCGTCGAACTCGCCGCCCAGAACCAGAGTCGGCGGGTCCATCCCGGGCAGCCGGTCGACCACGCTCCACCCGGCCAGCGTCCCGACCAGCTCGCCGTCCTCGCCGCTGCCCGCCATCGCGGCGTTCACCTCGGGGAACTCGGCCAGCTGCGCGAAGGTGCGTACCAGCGGTTCGGGCATCGGCACCCGGCACAGGTGGCGCGTGACGAACTCCGCCGGCGGCAGCCCCTGCTCGGCCAGCGCCGTGATCCGCCCCATGACCGAGGCCGTCATCAGCTCGCTGGAGGCCGCCGTGCTGAACAGGGTCAGCGAGGCGACGTGCGCCGGATGCTTGAGCGCGTACTCGGCGGCCAGGAATCCGCCCCAGGAATGGCCCAGCAGGTGGAACTCGTCCAGCCCCAGATGGCAGACCAGCGTCTCCAGCTCCTCCAGGTGCAGCTCCACGGTCCACTCCCGCGGCGCCCAGTCCGGCCGGCGGGTGGAGTTGCCGCAGCCGACCTGGTCGTAGAGCACGACCGGCCGCTCGGGCGAGAACAGGTCCGCCAGCGGCAGCAGCCCGTCGTGCACCGCACCGGGGCCGCCGTGCAGGATCACCAGGGGCAACGGACCGGCCACGGACAGATCGCCGAAAACGCGGTACCAGGTATGTCCGCCGCGGAAAGCCACGGTTCCCGCTCCGGTGACTTCGTTCTCAGATATGCCGACCATGCCGCTCATCATTTTGGTCATGCATTACGGGGTCAAGAGAAACCGGGAAGGTTGGGACGGGGAAAGCCGCCAGGCGCGCTATGCGCCGACGCCCGCGGCGGCGGATTCGCCGTTCGCTTCCGGTGTTTCCGAAGTGTCCGGGCCCTGCGGTGCTTCGGTCACCTGCGAACCTTCGGCTACCTGCGGACCTTCGGTCACCCGCGCCCTGCGCAGTGGCGACAGCGCGGCGACGACCCCGGAGCAGGCCATCCCCGCGACGCCGGCCCACAACGCCGGCCGGTATCCCAGATGCTGGGCCAGCAGCCCGCCGATCGGCGCGCCCCACGCCGCCGCGTCCCAGCCGCTGGGACATCCCGTTGCCGAGCACCGCGCCGACCCCGCCGGCGGCCAGCACCAGGCCCAGGCCGAACGCCGCCCGCGGGGACCCGGCGCCCAGATCGCGCAGCACGAACAGGGTGAAGACGGTCCCGATGATGCTCGCGAAGAAGAAGCGCGCGTGCAGCGTCAGCGCGTAGGCGCGCATCACCGGGTCGCGGTAGACGAAGCGCAGGCCTTCACGCACCTCCCGTTCGAGGTTCCGGGCCTGGGCCTGCGGCGCCGGTTCCGGGACCCGGAAAGGAAACCTATCGAATGGCGTCTATCGCCGGACCGCCCGCAGCACAACGAACTTCGGATTGCTGGCCATCACATCGCAATTGCCGAACAACCTCTTCAGTTTCGCGTGATAACCCAGATGCCGGTTCCCGACCACCCACATCTCCCCGCCGCGCCGCAACGCCGCCCGCGCCCCGGTGAACATCCGCCACGCGGTCGCGTCGGTCGTGGCCTGATGGCTGTGGAACGGCGGGTTGTTCAGCACCAGATCGATACTGCCCGGCTCGAAGCCCTCCATACCGTCTGCGGCAAGGAACTCCGCCTCCCGCGTACCGGGCGGGAACGCCGCGGCGAAGGTGGCGCGCGCCGAGGCCAGCGCCTGGTAGGACTCGTCGACGAACGTCACCGCGGCGCCGGGGTTGGCCAGCGCCGCGGCCAGCCCCACGATCCCGTTGCCGCAGCCCAGATCGACGACGCGCGCCGCGCCGGTGCCGGCTGGCAGCTGCGGGAGGAAGAAGCGGGTGCCGATGTCCAGATGGTCGGCGGAGAAGGTGCCGGCGTGGTTGACCACGGTGTGTCCGCTCGCGGCGCCGATACCATCAGGAAGCTGATGCGTCAGCGGCCACGGGTTCTCCGGGCGCGGCAGCTCCGGGTCCGGCTCGCAGAAGATCAACCGCGCCTTGCGCGCCGCCAGCGACGTCCGCGTCGGCCCGAGGACCCGCTCGAAGGCCTGGAGCGTCGAGGTGTGGATCTCGGTGACCATGCCGGTCCCGATGACGGTGGTCTCCGGCTTGATGAACGGCCGCAACCGCCAGAGCTGGTCCTCCAACAGCGCCAACGACTTCGGCACCCGCACCAGCAGCACGTCGATCGGCTCCAGCACTTCGTCGGCAGGTGCCGCCAGAGCTACACACGAGCGTTCTTTCCCGTTCCTGGCAAGGTTTTCGCTTGTGGCCCGCTGCCCGAGGTACGAATCAGAGATCTGCCTGACGCGCGTTCCGGACAGCGCCAGCGACGTGCTGATCGCACCCCACCGGTCGCCGAAGACCACGACGTGCCCGGACAAGCCCGACAGCCGCGGTCCCCCGCCGAGATGCCGCAGCAGGTACTCGTCGGCCGCGTCCCAGGCTCGCAGTTGGTCTCGCGGGTCCTGCGGGAACCGGGCCAGCTTCAACTCGCCGGGCAGCACCGGTACCGGCGCCGGCGTCGGCGCTCCGCTCGGCGTCACAGCCACTTCGCCCGCTTCAGCAGCGCGTACAGGATCACGCACGACGTCGCCATGACCCCCAGCACGACGTAGTACGAGTAGTGGTAGTGCAGCTCCGGCATGTCGTCGAAGTTCATCCCGTAGATCCCGGCGATCGCCGTGGGCACCGCCAGGATCGCCGCCCACGCCGAGATCCGCCGCATGTCGTCGTTCTGCTGCACCGACACCCGCGAGCGGTCCGCGTCCAGCATGTGGTCCAGAAGTTCGTTCCACTCCCGGGCGCCGTCGGTGGCGCGCAGCACGTGGTCGGCCACGTCCCGGAAGTAGGGCTGGGTCTCCTTCGCGATCCGCTCCTCGTCCCCGGCGACCAGCGCCTTGGTCGGCATCACCAGCGGCACCACGGCGCGCGCGAACACGATCGCGTTGCGCTTCAGGGCGTAGATCGGCCCGCCGTAGTCGCCGCGGCCGGGGGAGAAGACCTCGGTCTCCAGCTCGTCGATCGAGTCCTGCATCAGCTGCGCGTAGCCGGTGTAGGAGTCCACGATCGAGTCCGCGACCGCGTACAGGACCGCGCTGGGACCGTGCTGGAGCAGTTCGGGCTGGTCCTCGACCCGGTGCCGCACCCCGGACAGCGGGTTGGCCGCGCCGTGCCGGACGGTGACGACGAAGTTCTCGCCGAGGAACACCGAGATCTCGCCGAGCTGCAGCGGATGGTGCGGGTCGGCCTCCAGCAGGGTCTTGAACACCAGGAAGGTCGAGCCCTTGTAGTGCTCCAGCTTGGGGCGCTGGTGGGCGCTGACAGCGTCCTCCACGGCCAGCGGGTGCAATCCGAACTCGCGCGCCACCAGGTCCAGCTCGTCGGGCTCGGGCTCGAACAGTCCCAGCCACAGGAACGCCGCGGGGTCGCCGCAGGTGCGGGCCTGCTGGAGCGCGTCCGAGAAGTCCTCGGGCGCGCTCACGCGGCGGCCGTTCTGATAGGTCGCTGAGTCGACGATCATGCCGGCGATTATCCCGCAGGCCGCACGGCGCGGCCCAATCCCGATTTGATCCCTGCCCGGCCTCGGCCCCATCCCGATCCTCCGCCCGGACCGCGGTGGTCGTAGGGTGAGCCGTGTGACCCTGGTACTTCTGATCCGGCACGGCCGCACCACCGCCAACAGCTCCGGTGTGCTCGCCGGCTGGACCAAGGGTGTGCGCCTGGACGAGCGCGGCGAACAGCAGGCCGGTGAGCTGGCCAAACGGCTGGCCGAGGTGCCGCTGGCGGCCGTGGTGAGCTCCCCGTTGGAGCGCTGCCGGCAGACCGCCGACATCGTGCTGGCCGGCCGCGAGGGCGTGCCGGTGAGCCTGGACGAGCGGATCGGGGAGTGCCGCTACGGCGACTGGACCGGCCGGCCGCTGGCCGAGCTGGCCAAGGAACCGCTGTGGAAGGTGGTGCAGGGGCATCCCTCCGCCGCGCGCTTCCCCGGGCCCGAGGGCGAGTCGATGGCCGAGATGTCCGCGCGTGCGGTGGCCGCGGTGCGGGAATGGAACACCCTGATAGCCGCGGAACACGGACCGGAGGCGGTGTGGGCGCTGTTCTCGCACGGGGACGTCATCAAGGCCCTCGCCGCCGACGCCCTGGGCCTGCACCTGGACTCCTTCCAGCGCATCACCTGCGACCCGTGCTCGGTGACGGCCGTGCGCTACACCGAGATGCGGCCGTTCGTCGTGCGCCTGAACGACGTCGGCGGCGACCCGGCTCCGTACAAGCCGGCCCCGGAGCGTTCGCCATCAGCGGACGCGGACGCCGCAGTGGGCGGCGGCGCGGGCGCCGACAACGCCTGAACGCATAGGCTTGATTGCGGGGGCCCGGGAGAGGGCCTGAGCGCGAAGCTTGTAGGAGGAAAACGGTGTCACGGGAACTCTTCGTCTACGACCCTCCGGAGCGGTTCGTCGCCGGCACCGTCGGACTCCCCGGGCACCGGACCTTCTACCTGCAGGCGGCCGCAGGCGGCCGGATCACCTCGGTGGCGCTGGAGAAGGAACAGGTCGAGGCGCTGGCCGAGCGCCTGGACGACCTGCTCGACGAGGTCGTGCGCCGCTCCGGCGGGGCCGCGCCGGTCCCGGCGATCGCCCCGCTGGAACTGGCCGACGACAAGCCCCTGGAGCAGCCGGTCTTCGAGGAGTTCCGGGTCGCGGCCCTGGCCCTGGCCTGGGACGGGGAGACCCAGCGGGTGGTCATCGAGGCCATGGCGCCGATGGAGGGCGAGGGCGAGCCGCCGCTGGGCGACATGGAGGCCGACGGCCCGCCGACCCTGGTCGTGCGCCTGACCGGCGCCCAGGCCCGGGCCTTCACCTCCCGGGCCAAGGCCGTGGTGTCGGCCGGGCGCCCGCCGTGCCCGTTCTGCTCGCTGCCGCTGGACCCCGAGGGCCACGTCTGCCCGCGCGCCAACGGCTACCGGCGGCGCGCCGCTTGAGCACCCCCGAAGCGGACGCCGCGACCGAGCCGGCCCTGGATCCGGCCGGGATCCGGCAGGTTCTCACCGCGGGCGAGCTGACCATCACCGGCCGGCTCACCAACGCCTCCAACGCCACGCTGTACGGCACGGTCGCCCTGGACGGCGTGACGCTGAACTGCGTCCACAAGCCGGTGGCCGGCGAGCGCCCGCTCTGGGACTTCCCCAACGGCACCCTGGCCGCCCGCGAGGTCGCCGCCTACGAGCTGTCGCAGGCCACCGGCTGGCGCATCGTCCCGCCGACGGTGATGCGCGAGGGGCCCTGGGGCCCGGGCATGTGCCAGCTGTGGATCGACACCCCCGACGGGGACGAGCACGACCTGCTGGCCCTGCTGCCGGAGGACTTCGACGAGGACCCGGCCGACCAGGCCGCGGCCCAGTGGCGCCCGGTGCTGTCGGTGGAATTGGGCGACGGCCGCCCCGCCGTGCTGGCGCACAAGGCCGACGAGCGGCTGCGCCGTATCGCCGCCTTCGACGCGGTGGTCAACAACGCCGACCGCAAGGGCGGGCACCTGCTGGTCGGCACCTCCGAGCCGGACCACGTCTACGGCATCGACCACGGCCTGACCTTCAACGTCGACGACAAACTGCGCACCCTGCTGTGGGGCTTCAGCACCGAGCCGCTGGGACCGGAGGTCCGCGAGGTGCTGGAGCGCCTGGACCACGACATCTCCTCCGGCGAGCTCGGCGGCCGGCTGGCCGCCCTGCTGGACCCCGAGGAGGTCGCCGCGACCCGGGAGCGGATCAGGGAGCTGCTGGACACCGACCGGATACCCGGGCCCGAGGGCCGGCGGCGGCCGGTGCCCTGGCCGCCGTTCTGAGGCCGTTGCCGAGGCCTTGCCTGATCTTGCCGAGATCTTGCCGAGGTCTTGCCGAGGTCTTCGCCCGAGCCGCTTTTCACCCGAGCCGCTTTTCGCCGGCGGGGACTAGCATGCTCGGTTACTTGATCGCATGCGCAAAGGGGAGGTTCCGGTGGAACAGAGTCCGGAATTGCTGGCGGCGCATCAGGCGCGCCGCGCGGCCGTCGATCCGTTGCTGGCCGTCTCGCAGCCGCTGCCCGGTCCCCGGCCCGCGGACACCGAACTGAGCTGCCCCGGCGGCGCGGCGCTGGTGCGGAACATGCCCGCCGATCCGGATTCCTGGGGCTACACCTTCTTCGCCGCCCACGAGAGCAAGCTCGTGCCGAAGGTCGACGGGCCCAAGGCGTTCGCCGCCCTGCTGGATCTGTGGGCCGCGCAGCCGGAGTTCCGGCCGGGCTCGGACAGCATCGCCACGGTCACCTGGCCCTCGCGCGACGCCGAGGTGGTGCGGGCGCTGGTCGAGCGGGGATTCGTGCAGCAGTCGATATTCGCCGTGCGCCTGGCCGGCCGATCCAGCGCGGTGCGCACCGACCCGGGCCTGGTGATACGCCGGGCCTCGCCCTCGGCTTCGGACGCCGAGGCGGTCGGGCGTCTGTGGATGGAGCAACTGCGCTGGGACGCGCAGTTCGGCTACGCCGCGATCCGTCCCTCCACCCGGGCCGGCCTGGCCGGCGAGGTCGCCGAGGCCGTGGGCGGGGTGAAGAAGTGCGCGTGGCTCGCTGAACGCAACGGCGTGGCGGTCGGGCTGGTCGTGGCGCAGCCGCCGCGATACGCGGGATGGGCCGCAGGCCAGATCCGCGTCGCGCCCGCGGCCTACCTGAACTGCGGAGCCGTCACGGCCAGGGAGCGCGGCAGTGGCGTCGGCCGCGCGCTCATGGACCGCGTCCACGCCGAACTCGACGCCGCGGGTCTGGGCGCGATGCTGCTGCACTACACGGCCGTGAACCCGTTGTCGGGGCCGTTCTGGAGCCGCTGCGGATACCGGCCGCTGCTCACTGCTTGGACGCGCGGGACCGTCGGCTGAGACGTTCCGGACCGTCGGCTGAGACGTGCGGTGTCCGCGGGCCGGGCCGCCGCCACCGCCGGAACAAACCCCGCCCTCCACTCCGTTGCCCCTGATGCCCCAGGCAGCGGCTGCGCGCCGCCTTCCGCACCCACCACCGGCACCGTCCGGGCCGATCCCGATAGGATCATCCGCATGCACGCATGGCCCGCTCCCGAGGTTCCCGAACTGCCCGGTCACGGCTCTGCCGTGCGTCTCCACGACACTGCGGCGCGAGGCCTGGTCCCCACGCCGGAGGCGGCCCCCGGAGAAGCGGCCCGCATCTACGTGTGCGGCATCACGCCCTATGACGCGACCCACATGGGGCACGCCAACACCTACCTGACGTTCGACCTGATCCAGCGCGCGTGGCTGGACGCCGGGCACCCGGTGTCCTACGTGCAGAACGTCACCGACGTCGACGACCCGCTGCTGGAGCGCGCGGCGGCCACCGGCCGGGACTGGGAGGCGCTGGCCGAGTCCGAGACCGCTCTGTTCCGCGAGGACATGACCGCCCTGCGCATCCTGCCCCCGCAGCACTACGTCGGCGCCGTGGAGTCCATCCCGCTGGTGGTGGACCTGGTGGTGAAGCTGCTGGAGCGCGGCGCGGCCTACGACGTGGACGGGGACATCTACTTCTCGGTCCACGCCGACCCCGCCTTCGGCTCGGTGGCGCACCTGGACGCCCCGGAGATGCTCACCACCTTCGGCGAGCGCGGCGGCGACCCGGGCCGCCCCGGCAAGAAGGACCCCCTGGACTGCCTGCTGTGGCAGGCCGAACGCGAGGGCGAGCCCTCCTGGGAGCCCGGCGAGGCGGCGCGCGCCGCGGGCCTGAAGCCGGGCCGCCCCGGCTGGCACATCGAGTGCGCCGCGATCGCCCTGGAGCACCTGGGCATGGGCATCGACCTGCAGGGCGGCGGCAGCGACCTGGCCTTCCCGCACCACGAGATGGGCGCCTCCGAGGCGCAGGTGGTGACCGGCGAGCGGCCGTACGCGCACAGCTACGTCCACTCCGGCATGGTCGGCCTGGACGGCGAGAAGATGTCCAAGTCCAAGGGCAACCTGGTCCTGGTCTCCAAGCTCCGGCACGCCGGCGTGGACCCGATGGCGATCCGCCTGGCCCTGCTGGCGCACCACTACCGCACCGACTGGGAGTGGACCGACGCCGACCTGGCCGGCGCCGAGACCCGCCTGGCCCGCTGGCGCGCGGCGGTGTCCCGGCCCGACGGTGTCCCGGCCGACGACGTGCTCGCCGCGGTGCGCGAGCGGATCGCCGACGACCTCGACGCGCCCGGCGCGCTGGCGGTCATCGACGCCTGGGTGGCGCGGCAGGAGGCTGCGGACGCCGACGCCGACGCCGACGCCGACACCGACGCCGACGCCGACACCGACGCCGACGCCGACACCGACGCCTCGGCCGGGCGGAACACGGCGGCGCCGGGGCAGATCAGCCGGATCACCGATTCGCTGCTGGGTGTGGCGCTGTAAGGGTTTCGCCCCGCTGAGCCCGCAGCCGAAAGCGCTCTTTGTTTCCCGCCGGATCACGCGATCCGGCGGGAAAACCTATATCAGGCCTCAGCAGGGCCTCAGCAGGCCTCGCGCATCGGACTTCAGGCCTGCGCGATGTCGCGCCGGCTCCGGATTGGGCTGCCGAGCACCACGATCGGCACCGCGAGCGTGGCCGCCGCGGCCCACCACAGCGCCGCGCGCGGCCCGTACCAGGTCGCGACCGCGCCGGCGGCCAGAGCCCCGACCGGGATCACGCCCCAGGAGACCACCCGGACCGTGGCCATCACCCGGGGCAGCAACGCGGTCGGGGTCGCGGTCTGCCGGTAGGTGCGCGCCACGATGCTCGCCACCACCACGGTCGCCGCGAAGGCGGCGTTGCCCAGCGCGAACACCCCGGCGAGCGGCCCGTGCCCGGCCAGCGGCATCAGCGCGAAGCCGAAGGGCAGCGCGAGCGAGGCGACCAGCATCGCGCGACCGGTACCGATCCGGCGCGTCAGCCGCGGCGTGAGCGAGGCGCCGACCAGGCTTCCCAGGCCCTCGGCCGCCATCATCGCGCCCACCCACGCGGCGCCGAGTCCCAGGGTGCGCACCAGGAACAGCGGCGTGAGCGCCATCTGCGCGCCGCAGACGAAGTTCATCGACGTCGCGATCCACAGGTTCGCCCGCTGCACCGGCTCGTGGATCAGGTAGTGCCAGCCCTCGCGGATCGAGGCCCGGATACTGGTTCTCGCGCCCGGCGCGGCGGCCCGCGGCGGCCTCGGCACGTTCCGGAGCAAGAACGCTGATATCAGATAGCTGATGACGTCGACCACGATGGCCGCCGCCGCCCCGACCGCCTGCACCAGCGCCCCGCCGAGCGAGGGCCCGGCCAGGTTGGTCACCGCCTCGGCCCCCGACGTGAGGCTGTTGCGCGCGGTCAGCTCCTGTCGGCCGACCAGGAACGGCAGCATCGTGGAGTTCCCGACGTCGAACACCACCGACGCCACCCCGACCACCAGCGCGACCACCACCAACTGCGCCACCGTCACGGTCGCGAACCACCACGCCAGCGGCACCGACGCCAACGCCGCGGCGCGCAGCAGATCCATCGCGATCTGCGTCTCCCGCAACGGCAGCCGCCCGACGACCACCCCCGCCGGCAGCCCCACGATCGCCCACGCCGCGTAGCCCGCGGCCGTGACCGCGCCGACCTCGAAGCTCGTGGCGTGCGCCGCCGCCAGCGCGGTGAGGGGGAGGGCGACGGTGGTCACGGCGGTGCCGACGCGGCTGACGGTGGATCCGGCGAAGTAGCGCCAGAACCATGAGGCGGGCGCGGCCGTCTGCGCTGACTGCGCTGACTGTGTCGCCGATGTCGCCGATGCCGTCGGTGTCGCCGATGTTGCCGGTGTAGCTGGTGTTGCCGGTGTTGCCTGTTCTGTCGGTGGCCGCGCCTCGCGTTCGGGTGTCGTGGCGGTGCTCAAGAGTGTCCCCTCCCGGTGTCGGTTCCCCGTCGGTTCCCATCATGGACCGAGTCAGTTCCCATTGTGAACCGACTATACTGGCGCGGTGAAGTACACCCGCATCGCGGACACCGACTGCTCCATCGCGCAGGCGCTCGACGTCGTCGGCGACTGGTGGACCCTGCTCGTCGTGCGCGACGTGGCCGGCGGAATCACCCGCTTCTCGGATCTGGCCGCCGAGCTGGGCGTCAGCCGCAAGGTGCTGACCGAACGGCTGGCGATGCTGGTCGAGCGCGGGGTGCTGGAGCGGCGTCAGTACTCTGATCGTCCGCCGCGCTCGGAGTACCACCTCACCGAGGCCGGGCGCGGCCTGCTGCCGGTCCTGGTCGCGCTGCAGAACTGGGGCGCCCAGCACGTCATGGGCGACGGCACCCTCACCGCCACCTCCGAGCCCGCCTCGGCCGAGGCCCGCCGGGTGCACGCCCTGGTCGGCACCGGCGTCCCGGCCCTGCGGCTGCCCGGCGCCGACGGCCGCGCGGCCGACCCGGTGTCCGCCGACGCCAAATGGACCGTCCTGTACACCTTCCCGGGCTCCCCGGCCGTCGAGCCCGGCCTGGCCCCCGGCTGGTCCGAGGTGCCCGGCGGCCCCGGCTGCACCCTGGAGGCGCGCACCTTCCGCGACCGGCTGCCCGAGTTCGCCGCGGTCGACGCCGCCGTGGTCGGCGTCTGCACGCAGCGCCCGGAGCAGCTGGCCGACTTCGCCGCCCTGGAGAACCTGCCGTTCCCGCTGTTGTCCGACCAGGCGCTGCAGCTCACCGCCGCGCTGCGGATGCCCTCGTTCCGGGCCGCCGGCGCCGACCGGCTCAAGCGGGCGACGCTGATCGTGGACTCCGCGCGCACCATCCGGGGCGTGCTCTATCCGGTGCCGGATCCGGCGGCTTCGGTCGACGAGGCGCTGCGCATCGTTTCAGGGCTCTGATGGCTGTCGCCGCGCAACGGAAACGCCGCGGCCGGCCCGCGAAAGCGAGCCGGCCACAGCGTTTTTCGTCTTGGTTCGACCTCTAGCCCTCCTCCGAGGACCCCCGCCGCCGCTCCTGGCGCCGCAGGTACCGCTCGAATTCGCGGGCGATCGCCTCGCCGCTGGCCTCGGGCAGGTCGGCGGCGTCCTCGTTGTCGCGCTGTTCCTCCAGCGTGCGCACGTATTCGCCGACCTCGGCGTCGTTCTCGGCCAGCTCGTCCACGCCGGCCTCCCAGGACTGCGCCTCCTCGGCCAGGCGCTTGGTCGGGACCGACAGGTCCAGCACGTCCTCCAGGCGCCGCAGCAGGGCCAGCGTCGCCTTCGGCACCGGCGGGTGCGCCACGTAGTGCGGCACCGCGGCCCAGAACGACATCAGCGGGATGCCCGCGTGATGGCAGGCCTCCTGGAACACCCCGGTGATGCCCACCGGGCCCTCGTACGTCGGCGGCTCCACGTCGAACAGCGCCTGGTAGGCCTCGTCGGAACTGGTGCCGGTGACCGGTGTGGCGCGGGTGTGCGGCACGTCGGCCAGGTAGGCGCCCAGCGTGATGATCTGCCCGACGCCCAGGTCCCGCGCCAGCCCCAGGATCTCCTCGCAGAACGAGCGCCAGCGCATGTTCGGCTCCACACCGTGCACCAGCACCAGATCCCGCGGCTCCTCGTGCGCGTCCCCGGGCAGCAGCCGCGCCGGCGCGCGCACGATCGAGAACCGCGTGGTCGGCCAGATGACCTGCCGCCGGTCCTCCACCGAGGCCACCATCGGCCGGTGGACCTGGTAGTCGTAGTAGTCCTCGCCGTCCAGCGCCGCGAACACCCGCCCGCCCCCGGCATACGCCTCGGCCAGGTGCTTCACCGCGTTGGAGGCCGCCTCCCCGGCGTCGTTCCACCCCTCGAAGGCCGCCACCATCACCGGGTCGGCCAGTTCCGGGATCCCGTCCAGCTCGATCATCGACCTGGCCTTTCGCCTCGTGCGAACGTGTCCTTCGAGCCGTCCGGGCTCCGCGTCGTGTCCGGGTTGAGGATTTCTGTGGTCAGCATGGTCGCCCCCTCGAGCCGTCGTCGCACCGCTTCGCGGTTGGGCCGCAGGTGGTCTTCCAGTAGGCAGTGCACGTCTCAAGCCTACTGGGCCTGGAGTTTACGAGGCCGACTGCGGCAAGGGGAGGGTGGGGAGAACAGGTCTGGACGGGCCGTCGCCGCCACCGTCGCCGCCCTGTATAAACAGTAGCCTGACGTTCTTCAGCCAGGAGGCAACCCCGATGAGCGACCTGGGCACCGGTCCGCGCGCCAAGATCGACACCACCGTGCCGCACTCGGCCCGGATCTGGAACCAGCTGCTCGGCGGCAAGGACAACTACCCCGTCGACCGCCAGGCGGCCGAGAAGATCCTCGAGGTCTTCCCGGGCATGGCCGACATCGCCCGCCAGTCCCGGCACATGCTCACCCGCGTCGTCCGGCACCTCGCCGGCGAAGGGGGCATCCGCCAGTTCCTGGACATCGGGACCGGGCTGCCCACGGTCGACAACACCCACGAGGTCGCACAGCGCCTGGCGCCCACCTCCCGCATCGTCTACGTGGACAACGACCCGCTGGTCCTGGTCCACGCCGAGGCCCTCCTGGTGGGCACTCCCGAGGGCGCCACCACCTACATCGAAGCCGACGTGCGCGATCCCGATGCCATCCTGCGCCAGGCCGCCGAAACCCTGGACTTCACCCAGCCCATAGCCCTCATGCTGATGGGCATCATGGGCCTGGTCCGCGACGAGCAGGACCCGCGATCCGTCGTGCGACAGCTGGTGGCGGCCCTGCCCTCGGGCAGCTATCTGGCACTGTACGACGGCAGCGACACCGACCCGGCCTACGTCGAGGCCATCCAAGGCTTCAACAAGGCCAGCGGCGCCGTTCCCTACACCCCCCGCAGCCCACAGCAGATCGCTTCCTTCTTCGAGGGCCTGCAGCTCATCGAGCCCGGCGTCGTATCGGTATCGCAGTGGCGCCCCGAACCGAACCCCTGGGGCATGCCCGCCGAGGTCGCCTGTGCTGGCGGTGTCGCCCGCAAGGCTTGAGGTGATGCGCGAATTCAAGCGCCACTGACTTGTGTGTGGGTCGGTGTGGGGTGGCGTGGGCGGGTTGGTGCGGTCGGCTGGTGGGTTTTAGGGGCTTTTTACGGCTTCGCGCATAGTTTGCGGGATCCGTTGGTGGCGCGGGTCGGGGTGGTGGGTCGTGTCGCGGGGCGGCGGTGGTGTGGGCAGGTGGCCGGCTCTACTGCGACAGTCAAGGGCAACTGCGACAGTCAAGGGCAACTGCGACAGTCAAGGGCAACTGCGAAAGTCAAGGGCAAGAGCGATAAGCCAGGTCAAGGTCAAGAGCGCCTCCGGCGGCGCCTACGCGGCGAGCGGCGCTCTCTCCGGGGATGGGGGGTCGCGCTGCCCGGCGGCGGTTGTTGCTTGTGGTCGCCTCTGTCCCGGATTCCCCGCCGCTTCGTCGACCGGAGGTAACCATCCTGTCCTGGCGGTATCAAGCCGGATCACACGCTGCTGGCCACCGGTTTCGTCCGGCTGGACACCGCCAGGACAGGCTGGTTGTGCAAGCACCGCCGAAGCGACGGGGAATCCGGGACAACCCCCGCCTGTGGGAAGGGTTCCCGCACCTCACGCACGCACCGCCCGGCCGCCGCTGTGCCTCGCCGAGTGGGCCCCGTCCACACCACAGACCGCCACCCACGCGGGGTCTGTTGATCCCTCAGAGCCGAGGCCGCACGCCGCGCAGGCGCCGCCGGAGGCGCTCTTGACTGTCGCCTGTGACCGTGACTGTGGTCTTAGACCCGACCACCTGCCCACACCACCGCCGCCCCACGACACCAGCACCGCCAACCCGCGCCACCAACGGATCCCGTAAACCATGCGCGAAGCCGTAAAAAGCTCCTAAAAACGCCGCCCCGGCTCAGCGAGGGCCCGCCGCGCCCTGCTCGATCCGCGCCTGCACCCCGTCCAGGAAGATGTCGAGGACGGACTCGAACACCGCGCCGTCGTCGCGGTTGAGCTCGGCCAGCCGTGGGACGCTCTGCCGCAGGAGTGGGAACTCCTCCTCCGGCAGCATCGCGTAGGTCACCGCCCATGCCCGCGTGTCCTGCTCCTGGACTTCGGTCGGCAGTAGGTTCCAGGCCGCGGTGCACTGCGTCATCGACAGGGTCATGTCGAGGAGGCCGCGGTAGACCTCGGCGGCGGCGATGACGGGGAGTCCCGCCTTGTGCAGGACCGTGATGATGCGCTCGACGCTGGTGGTCTCCGCCGGGGTGGCGGCGGTGCGGGTCGCGGCCAGGACGGCGATGGCCGGGCGTTCCAGGTAGACCGTGCGGACCGAGAGGGCGACCAGGCGTAGCCAGGCGCGCCAGTCGACTGTTTCCGGGTCGGTGTCCTGGATGCGGCGGACCGATTCCTCGACCATGCGGTCGGTCAGGGCCAGGACCAGTTCGTCCTTGTCGCGGAAGTGGCGGTAGACGGCGGTGGGGTCGGCGCCGAGTTCCTTGCCCAGGCGGCTGAAGGTCAGTGCGGAGCCGCCTTCGGTGGAGCCGATGTTCAGGGCGGCTTCGATGATCGCCTCGCGGGTCAGGGCGGCGCGGCGCCGGCGGGTGCCACCGGGGCCCGGGGCAACGGCTTCGGGCGGGGCGGGGCGGGCCTTCAAGGAGTCCTCCGGTGGTGCGGCGGCAGGTGGCGCGACGATGACATCGTATCCGCACCGGCGCTGTCAATGCCATTGACAGGAGCGTTGTCATGGGGTTTTCTGCTCCACACACCGGCGGTGTCCGCTCTTCCCGGGCGCCGCTGCTCCACCCGCTCTTCGCAAGGAGTTCACGTGTCCTCCTCCGAATCGCCCGCCGATCTCGTCTTCCTCGGCGGCCCGGTCTTCACCGTCGACGCGGCCCGGTCCTGGGCCACGGCGGTCGCGGTGCGGGGCGGCCGAATCGTCGCGGTGGGCCGCGACCGGGACGTCAAGGCCCTGATCGGGGCCCGGACCGAGGTCGTCGACCTGGCCGGGAAGCTGCTGCTGCCCGGGTTCCAGGACGCGCACGTCCACCCGGTGTTCGGCGGCACCACCATGCGCCAGTGCGACCTGCACGCCCTGGAATCCGCCCCGGAGTACGTCGCGGCCGTCGCCGAGCACGCCCGCAGCCACCCCGAGCCCCGATGGATCACCGGCGGCGGCTGGAGCATGGAGGCCTTCCCCGGCGGCGCCCCGACCAGAGACCTGCTGGACGCCGTCGTCCCGGACCGCCCGGTCGCCCTGCCGAACCGCGACGGCCACGGCATGTGGGTCAACAGCCGGGCGCTGCTCGAAGCCGGGATCACCCGCGACACCCCGGACCCGTTCGACGGCCGCATCGAGCGCGACGAGCACGGCGAGCCCACCGGCATGCTCCAGGAGGGCGCCGCCGGCCTGGTGCACGCGGTGATCCCGGCGCCCAGCGCGGCGGAACTGGCCGACGGGCTCCTGGCCGGGCAGGCGTATCTGCACTCGTTCGGCATCACGGCGTGGCAGGACGCGTGGGTCGGCTCCATGCTCGGCGGCGGCGACAACTTCGCGACCTACCTCGACGCCGCCGCCTCCGGCGCCCTGACCGCGCGGGTCTCGGCGGCGCTGTGGTGGGAGCGCGAAGCCGGTCTGGAGCAGCTGGAGCTGTTCCGGCAGCGCCGCGCCGAGGCCGAAGCGGTCGGCGGCCGGCTCCGCGCCGCGAGCATCAAGATCATGCTGGACGGTGTCGCCGAGAACCACACCGCCGCCCTGCTCGACCCCTACCTGGACGGCTGCGGCTGCGCGACCGACAACCGCGGCCTGACCTTCGTCGACCCCGACAAGCTCGGGCTCTACGTCACCGAGCTGGACGCCGCCGGCTTCCAGGTCCACTTCCACGCCCTCGGGGACCGCGCCGTCCGCCTGGGACTGGACGCCATCGAGCAGGCCCGCCGCGCCAACGGCCCCGGCGGCCGCCACCACCTGGCGCACCTGCAGGTCGTCCACCCCGAGGACATCAAGCGCTTCCGGCAGCTCCGCGCCACCGCGAACATCCAGCCGCTGTGGGCCGCGCACGAACCGCAGATGGACGAGCTCACCATCCCGTTCCTGGGCGAGCAGCGTTCTGCCTGGCAGTACCCGTTCGGTTCGCTCAGCCGCGCCGGCGCGACCATCGCCGCGGGCTCGGACTGGTCGGTGTCCTCCCCGAACCCGATGCTCGGCATCCACGTCGCCGTGAACCGCGTCGAGCCGGGCCTGTCCGCCGAGCAGTCCGCCGCCGCGAAGGTCTTCTACCCCTCCGAACGGCTCGAGCTCGGCCAGGCGATCGCCGCCTACACCGCCGGCACCGCCTACGTGAACCACCTGGACGCCGTCGCCGGCTCCATCGAGGTCGGCAAGTACGCCGACCTGGTGGTCCTGGACCGCGACCCCTTCGACGGCCCGGCCCACGAGATCGGCGACGCCGCCGTCCTGCACACCTTCGTGGAAGGCGCCCTGGTCCACACGGCCGAGTGAGCAAGCGAGGTTCCCTCTAGGAGAAAGGACTGCTTCACCCATGAACCGCACCGCATCGATGAACCGCATATTCCGCGCGGGCGCCCCGGCGGTCGCCGCGAGCCTGCTGCTGGCCGGCTGTTCGGGCTCGAACTCCGGCTCCGGCTCCGGCTCGGCGAACATCTCCCACCCCAGCGCCAACATCCAGGCCGCGCAGTTCACCACCGACCCGGCCAAGGGCCCGCTGGACTCGATCACCTGGTCCGGCGACTACCGCCCGCCGTACTCGCTGGACCCGCTGAAGACCGCCGACTTCCCCGAGGAGACCATCCTCAGCAACGTCTGCGAGCCCCTGCTGCGCACCGGCCCGGACTACAAGCTGAACCCGGGAATCGCCGCCTCCTACAAGCAGACCGACGGCACCCACCTGGTCTTCGAACTCGACCCGCGCGCCCACTTCAGCGACGGCAAGCCGGTCACCGCCGACGACGTGGTCTTCAGCCTCAAGCGCAACCTGGACCCGAGTCAGGCCTCGAACTACGCCGACGGCTACAAGTACGTCTCCGACATCTCCGCGACCGGCGCCTCCGAGATCACCATCACCTTCAACCAGCCCAACTACATATTCCTCAACGAGATGGGCGACCTCGGCGCCGCGATCGTGGAGAAGGCCGCCACCCTGAAGCAGGGCCAGAACTTCGGGGCCCCCGGATCGCCGGTCGTGTGCTCCGGGCCGTACACCGTCGACTCCTTCGACGGCACCAACACCCTGGTCCTGAAGAAGGACCCTAACTACTGGGACCCCGCGCACGCCGCGAAGACCGCGAAGATCACCTTCAAGTGGTACCAGGACCCCAAGGCCCTGGCCACCGCCCTGGACACCGGCGACCTGTCCGGCGGCTTCGACCTGCCGCCCTCGACGATCCCCACCCTGCAGCACTCCGCCGGCGGCAAACTGTGGATCGGCGGCGAGGGCTCGACGACGATGAACGTCGACCTGCTGATCTCCAGCCTGACCGGCGGACTGGCCGACGCCCGCACCCGCCAGGCCCTGTCCCTGGCGATCGACCGCGCCGGCATCGCCAAGACCATCTACTCCGGCGCCGCCGACCCGCTGTACTCCGTGGTCGGCCCCGGCTACTGGCAGACCGCGCCGGATGCCGTGAAGAGCGTCTACCAGAGCGCCTACGACAAGCTGAAGGCGACTCCCGACCTGACCAAGGCCGCCGGCCTGGTGAACGCCGCCGGGGCCAAGGGCAAGACCGTCAAGATCGCCTACACCGCCGACGGCAGCACCTTCAGCCAGATGGCCCAGGTGATCCAGCAGGCCGGCAAGGCCATCGGCCTGGACCTGCAGATCGTCGGCCTGCCGCCGCAGCAGTACGGCAACCTGTTCACCGACCCCAAGGCGCGCGCCGACTACGACGGCTTCCTGACCCTGAACTACCTGGAGTTCCCCGAGCCGCAGGCGATGTTCGCCAGCTACGCGGCCAAGGACGGCCTGCAGGACTTCAGCGGCTACACCAATCCCGCCGTCGAGGCCGCGCTGCTCAAGGCCCAGGGCGAGGCCGACCCCGCGGCGCGCGCCGCGGACGTGGTCACCGCGCAGGACCAGATCTCCCAGGACCTGCCGTGGATCCCGATCGTCGCGCCGCGCACCCTGATGTTCCAGAACAAGGGGGTGACCGGGGCCCCGCTGACGTTCTCCTTCATGTCCTCGGCGTGGGCCGCGGGGGTCGGCGCGCCGTGAGCGCCCGGTACCTCCTGCTGCGCCTGGGCGGGCTGGTGACGACGCTGCTGCTGTCCAGCATGCTGATCTTCTCCAGCCTGTACCTGGCGCCCGGCAGCCCGGAGAACGTGATCTTCGGGAACCGCAACCCGACGCCGGCCGCGCGCGCCGCCGTCCGGCACCAGCTGCACCTGGACCGGCCGCTGCCGGTCCGCTACTGGGACTGGCTGACCGGCGTGCTGCACGGCGACTTCGGCCGCTCGATGGTCACCGACCAGGCCGTCTCCTCGCGGGTGGGCGCGGGCCTGGCCACCACCTTGGAGCTGGTGGGCATCGCGGCGGTGCTGATCTCGGTGCTGGGCCTGGCCCTGGGGATCGCCGCGGCCCTGCGGCCCGGTCTGGTGGACGCCGCGGTGAACGTGTTCACCTCGGTCTCGGTCGCCGTGCCGCCGTTCGTCGCGGCCTCCATCCTGGTCTCGATCTTCTCGATCAAGCTGGGCTGGTTCCCGGCCACCGGACTGCCCGACGGGCCCGGCGGCCACATCAAGGGCCTGATTCTGCCGGGCTTCTCCCTCGCGCTCATCTCCTGCGGCTTCCTGGCCCGGGTCACCCGCAACGCGATGCGCGAGCAGCTGGCGAAGGAACACGTGCAGACCGCGATCGCGCGCGGGCTGCCGCGCCGCGTCGTCATCCGGCGGCACGCGCTGCGCAACGCCCTGCCGCCGATCATCACCGTGATCGGCCTGCAGATCGCCGGCCTGTTCGCGGCGACCCTGATCGTCGAGACCGCCTTCGGGATCCCCGGCATCGGCAGGCTCACCATCCAGTCGGTGTCCCAGAAGGACTTCCCGGTCGTGCAGGCCGTGGCACTGCTGCTGGTCGCGGCGTTCGTGGTGGCCAACGCGGCCACCGACCTGCTCCAGGCCGCGGTCGACCCGCGGCTGCGCTCCACCGGGAGGACCGTGTGACCGACGTGCTCACCACCCCCGCCCCCGACATGGCGCCGGCGAGCCGGCCCGCTTCCGGCCGCACCGGCGGATGGCGGCACCGTATTGCCTCGGCCTACGGATTCCTCGGGCTGTCCGGGACGATCGCCGCCGCGCTTCTGGTCCTGATGCTCCTCATGGCGCTCGGCGCCGGGCTGCTCGCCCCCGACGACCCGAACAACGCCAGCCTGCTGGACGCGTATCAGGGCCCTTCCTCAACGCACCTGCTCGGCACCGATGCCATCGGCCGCGACGTCCTGTCCCGTCTGATCTACGGCTCCCGGACCTCGTTGCTGGGCCCGGCGCTGGTCGTCGCCTGCTCGACGGCGGTCGGCGTCCCGCTGGCCCTGCTGGGCGCCTGGTACGGCGGGCTCGCCGACGCCGGCACGGCCCGGATCCTGGACCTGGTCTACGCACTGCCCGGCCTGCTGTTGGCGGTCATCACCGCGGCGCTGTTCGGACCGGGCCTGACCCCGGCGGTGATCGCGCTGTCGATCTCCTACGTGCCGTTCCTGTCCCGCGTGGTGCGCGCGGCGGCCCGGCAGCAGCGGGTGAGCCCGTACGTGGACGCCCTGAGCGTGCAGGGCTTCGGCGCGCTGCGGATCTGCCTGCGCCACATCCTGCGCAACATCGCGCCGCTGGTCCTGGGCCAGTCGGCGATCGCCTTCGGCTACGCGCTGCTGGACCTGGCCGGTCTGTCCTACCTCGGGCTGGCCGTCCAGGCGCCGACCGCCGACTGGGGCGTCATGGTCAGCGACCAGGACTCGATGCTGCGCGGGTTCATGCTGCCGGTGATCATGCCCGGGGTGCTCGTCGTGGCCTGCGTCATGGCGCTGACGGTGCTCGGCGCGCGCATCTCCGGGGAGCGGCCGGAGCGGCACCCGATATGGAACAGGAGGGGCAGGCATGCTGGAGCTTGAGGACGTCGACGTCGCGCTGCGGGTCCAGGGCCGGATGCGGCAGGTGCTCAGCAAGCTGTCGCTGTCGGTCGGCGCCGGCGAGGCGGTGGGCCTGGTCGGCGAGTCCGGCTCGGGCAAGTCGATGACGACCCGCGCGGTCACCCGGCTGCTGCCGGCCGGCGCGCGGGTGTCGGGGCGGATCCGCTTCGACGGCCGCGACGTGAACGCCATGGACGCCGCGGCGCTGCGCGCCTACCGGGACCGCGAGGTCGGCATGGTCTTCCAGGACCCCCGCGCGCACATCAACCCCACCCACCGGATCGGCTCGTTCCTCACCGAGGCGCTGACGGTCAACCGCGGCATGTCCCGCGCGGCGGCCTGGAAGCGCGCGGCGGAGCTGCTGGACGCCGTCGGCATCGACGACGCCGAGCGCAGACTCCGGCAGTACCCGCACGAGGTCTCCGGCGGCATGCTCCAGCGGGTGATGATCGCCTCGGTCCTGGCCGCCGAGCCCCGGCTGATCCTGGCCGACGAGCCGACCACCGCCCTGGACGTCACCATCCAGGCCGAGGTGGTCGCGATCCTGGACCGGCTCCGGCGCGAGAACGGCATCGGCATGCTGTTCATCACCCACGACCTGGACCTGGCGCTGGCCGTCTGCGACCGGGTCGCGGTGATGTACGCCGGATCGGTGGTCGAGATCCGGCCGGCCGCGAACCTGCACCAGAGCGCGCGCCACCCCTACACGACCGGCCTGCTGGGCTCCCGGCCCTCGATCGACACCCGGGCCGAACGCCTGGTCGCGATCCCCGGCCGGCCGGTCTCGGCGTTCGAGGCGCCGGCCGACGGCTGCGCCTTCGCCACCCGCTGCGCGCACGTGCGGCCCGGGTGCCTGGAGCGGCGCCCGGACCTCGAGCCGTTCAGCGGGGGACTGGTGCGGTGCCACCGGATCGGCGAGTTGGGCGGCCCCGCCGCGGAAAGGAACCACCCATGAGCAGCCCGGCCGTGTCCGTCGATGCCCTGACCAAGGTCTTCCGGGTCGCCGATGCCGCAGGACGGCGCACGGAGTTCACCGCCGTGTCGGACGTGTCCTTCGCCGTCGAGGCCGGCGGCGCGCTCGGCATCGTCGGGGAATCCGGCTCCGGCAAGACCACCGTGGCCCGGATGCTGGTCGGTCTGGAGCACGCCACCTCCGGCGCGATGACCGTGCTGGGCCACGACCGCTCGCGCCCGGCCCGCAAGGCCACCGAGCGCCGGCGCCGGGCCCGCCAGCTGCAGATCGTGTTCCAGGACCCGTACACCTCCCTGGACCCCAGCCAGACCATCCGCTCGGCCGTCGAGGAGGTCCTGCACGCGCACAGCGGCCTGGCCGGCGCGGCCCGCGCGGCCCGGCTGGCGGAGCTGATCGACCAGGTCGGCCTGGACACCCGCCAGGCCGACGCCAGACCGCGCGAGCTGTCCGGCGGCCAGCGCCAGCGCGCCGCCATCGCCCGGGCCCTGGCCGCCGAGCCCGAGGCGCTGATCCTGGACGAGGCGGTCTCGGCCCTGGACGTGTCCATCCAGGCCCAGATCCTCAACCTGCTGGCGGACATCCGGGCCGCCACCGGCATCGCGTACATCCTCATCAGCCACGACCTGGCGGTGGTGCGGCAGCTGTGCGACACCGTCGTCGTCATGCGCAAGGGACAGGTGATCGAGCGGGGCGAGTGCGCGGCCGTCCTGGACCACCCGGAGCAGGAGTACACCAGGGCCCTGCGGGCCTCGGTGCCGGTGGCGGGTTGGAAGCCGGGCGATGGGGCGTGATCGGCGACCGCGTTACGCCATCGCGGTGAACATCGAGGTCAGCACGGCAGTTCCGGCCCGGGAAGGCGGTAGGCGGCACCGGATACTGAGCCATGCCCTGTAGAAAACCCCGTAGCAGAACCGCGCTGCTCTGCACCGCTTTGCTGCTCTCGACGCCGTTCCTGGCGGCGACCGACGCCCACGCCGCCTCCGGCCCGCACCGGGGGCGCTCCGAGTGCGTCACGTCCCCGTCTTCCTCCGACAGCCGGGCGCGTGCCGTCCGGGACGCCGTCACCCGCGTCCGTACCCAGCTGAAGCTGCGGGCGGTCCAGGTGCGGGTGACGCAGAACGGCCGCGACGTGTGGACCGGCGCGCTCGGACCGTCCATGACCGGCGTGCCGGCCCGTCCCGACATGCGCTTCCGCGCCGGCTCGATCGGCATCGCCTTCATGAACGTGGTCCTGCTGCAGCTGGCCGACGAGCACCGGATCAGCCTGGACGACCCGATCTCGCGCTGGCTGCCCGAGGTGCCGCACGCCGACCAGATCACGCTCCGGATGCTCGGCGACTCCACGAGCGGCATCAAGGACTACGTCAAGGAGAGCTCGTTCGTCACCGAGCTGCTGGCGCACCCGTTCAAGCACTGGACGCCGCAGGAGCTGCTCGCCATCGCGGACCCGGCCGTCCAGCTCTACCCGCCGGGCAAGAACTTCAGCTACTCGCACGCCAACTACGTGCTCCTCGGCGCCGCGCTGGAGCGGATCACCCACACCCGGCTCGACCAGCTGCTGGAGCAGCGCATCTCCCGTCCCTACGGACTGCGCGCGACATCGAACGGATACACCCCCGACATCCCCGCCCCGGTGCTGCACGCCTTCACCTCGGCCCGCGGCCCGTATGAGGAGTCGACCTTCTGGAACCCGTCGTGGACCACCGCCCCCGGCGCCGTCATCACCATGGACATCTGCGACCTGGCCGGCTCCGCTGCCGCCATCGGCTCCGGCAAGACCCTCAGCCGCCAGGGACACCAGACGCTCCTGAACGGCGGCACGGTCGGACTCGGCACGCCCCAGCCGTACACGCAGGGCGGCGACTGCCCGGTCACGATCTGCATCCCGCAGACGCAGGCCGCGCACTACGGGATGGGGGTGATCGTCGTCAACGGCTGGATCTTCCAGAACCCCTCCTTCACCGGTTACGCCGCGCTGATGGCGTACCTGCCCTCCGAGCACCTGGCGATCGCCGTGTCCACGACCGAGTCGCCCGAGACCTCGCCGGACATCCTGAACCCGGGCAAGGACGTCGCGCAGGCGATCTCCCAGGCGCTGGTGCCGAGCCACCCGCTGACGTTCGGCCCCTTCTAGATGCGGTAACAAGGTGGGGTGACGCGCGTCCCGGATTTCGAGCTGACACTGGACGACCTCAGAGCGGTCACGGCCTTCACCGTGGCCTGCGCCGAGCAAGTCATCGAGCTCTTCGAGCAGGCCCGGCCCGAGGACACCCGGCCCCGTGATGCGTTGGACGCCGCGACGGCCTTCGTGCACGGGGGTGGCCGGTCCAATGCGCAGCGGGTCACGGCGCTCGCTGCGCATCGGGCGGCCAAGGAGGTCGAGCCGCCCGCGGCCCACGCGGCCATGGCCGCCGGGGACGCGGCGGCCTCGGCCTACCTGCATCCGCTGGCGGACGCCGCGCAGGTTGGCCACATCCTGCGCGGGCCGGCGTACTGCGTTCTCGCGCTGCGCCACCGCCCGGTGGAGCCCCTGACGCATCCGGACGCTGTGGCCGTCGTGCTCCAGCACGTCAGCCCCGAGGTCGTCCGAGTGCTGCGACGCTACCCCCGTGTTCAGGCGGGCCGACAGGAAGTCGTCTCGGTCATGGCCGAACTGGATGCGGGGCTGCGAGAGGACCCGGTCCGATGACTCGACCGGCGCTCGCCGCCGGGCCTCGCCACTCCGTCGGTGTGTGCGGTGACGGGTCGGTCCTGGCGGCGGGTGTTCCGCAGGCCCCTGAGTGCCGCGTCGAAGCGTGGCGCGACATCGTCGCCGTGGCCGCGGGCAATGTGCACACGGCCACGAACACCGGTCGCTCGCACACCGTCGGGCTGCACGCGGACGGCACCGTCGTCGCCGTCGGCTGGAACTGGGACGGCCAGTGCGACGTCGCCGACTGGACCGGTGTCGTCGGCATCGCGGCCGGCTGGCGGCGCACGTTGGCAGTCCTCGCGGACGGCACGGTCCGTGCGGCGGGCCGCACCAAGGAAGGCGCCTGCGACGTCGGCGCCTGGAGCGAGATCGTCGCCGCCGGCGCCGGGGACTGGCATTCGGTCGGCGTGCGCGCGGACGGCACGGCCATCGCGGCCGGGAACAACCGCAGGGGACAGTGCGCCGTCGCCGAATGGCGCGGCCTGCGCTCCGTCTCGGCGGGCTACCTGCACACCGCGGCCCTCACCGAGGACGGACGGGTGCTCGCCATTGGCGCCGCGTCGTCCGGGACCGGGGAAGTGTCCGGGTGGCGCGATGTGGTCGCCGTGTCCGCCGGGAGCTACCACACGGTCGCCGTGGACACACAGGGCCGTGTCTTCGCCGCCGGCGACAACAGCCGCGGGCAGTGCGATGTCGGGTCCTGGCGCGATGTCGTAGCCGTCGCCGCCGGTTCTGTGCACACCCTCGGGGTGCGAGCGGACGGGGTCGTCCTGGCTGCCGGCGGCAACGACTACGGCCAGTGCGACGTCACGCAATGGCGTTTGTGAGCGCTTGCCCTCGTTCCTCCGAATGGAGCAGCCGGCACCCTGGCCGGCCGCCGTCCCCCGGGTGCCGCCGCCGTCCCGGAGCGATGCTTGACGGCATGCGAACGAAAACGGCCGGGACCCCCCTGGCGGCTGTGCTGTCCGGCCTGCTGGCCGGAGCCGTGGGAACCGTGTGCCTGGACGCCGTCCAGTACCTGAAGTACCGCCGCGCCGGCGGCGAGGACGCGCCGGCGGCCTGGGAGTTCGCGCCGATCGAGAACTGGGAGCAGGCCCCGGATCCGGGCCAGGTGGCCAAGCGCGTGATCGAGGGCTTCACCCAGCGCGACCTCCCCGACCGCGCGGCCTGGCCGCTGAGCACGCTCGCGCACTGGGGCTACGGCACGGCGGCCGGAGCGGCCTACGGTCTTCTCGCCGGGTCCGCGGCGGTTCCGCGGGCCCGCTATGGCGTGGCGCTGGGCATCGCGCTGTTCGCCAACGACTACATCGCGCTGCCGATCGCCGGGCTCTACAAGCCGATCTGGCAGTACAGCGCCAAGGTGCTGGGCTGGGATCTGGGCGCGCACCTCGCCTACGGGGCCGGGACCGGTATCGCTTTCCGGGCGGTCTCCAGATGGATCTGAGCGGGGTCTTCTCGCCGCCGCCATAGTTGGCAGAAATCGTCCGCCATCTGTCATTGCTGCCATCGGCGTCCGCGGCCGACCATGAACGCATGACTTCCATCGAGTTGGCGGCCGAACGCCCCGACCGCCTCGACCTCGGCCACCGTCCCGGCTACCTGCGCCGTCCGCTCGCGCCGCGCCCGGCCTACCTGACGGCGGCCGGGATCGTCGGCCTGGCGATGTTCGCCTCCGGCATCCCCTCGCCGCTGTACGGCACCTACAGCAAGCTGTGGGGCTTCTCCGCGGTGACGCTGACGATCGTCTACGCGACCTACGCCTTCGGGGTGCTCGCGGCGCTGCTGGTGGCCGGGCGGGTGTCGGACGAGATCGGGCGGCGCCCGGTGCTGCTGGCCGCGCTGGGCGGGATCCTGGTCTCCACGATCGTGTACATGCCGGCCTCCTCGGTCGGGTGGCTGTTCGCCGCCCGCGGACTGCAGGGCCTGGCCACCGGGCTGGCCCTGAGCGCGGCCAGCGCGGCGCTGCTGGATCTGCATCCGCGGCGGGACCCGATCGCGGTGGGGCTGGCCAACGGGGTGACCTCGGCGGGCGGGATCGGGCTCGGGATCTTCGCGTCCTCGGTGCTCGTGCAGTACCTGCCGGCGCCGCGGGTGCTGCCGTACGTCCTGCTCGCCGTCCTGATCGTCGTCGCCACGATCGCCACGCTGCGCCTGGACGATCCGGTGACGCCGCGTCCCGGCGCGCGCCTGCGGCTCACCCCGCAGCGCCCGAGCGTGCCGCCGGCGGGCCGGCGCGCGTTCCTGCTGGCGTCCCTGGCGGTGCTCTCGTCCTGGTCGCTCAACGGGCTCTACCTCTCGCTCGGCCCCGAGCTGAGCGCCAGTCTGCTGCACAGCGACTCGGTGGTGCTGTCCGGGCTCGTCGTCTCCAGCCTGCCGGCCGCCGCCGCGGTCTCCCAGCTGCTGTTCGGACGCGGCGCCCCGTGGGCCGGCGCGAGCTACGGCTCGCTGGCGCTGGCCGCCGGGATGGGGCTGCTCGTGGCCGCCGTGGCGAGCGGCTCGGCCGCCTTGTTCGTCGTGGCCAGTGTGATCGCCGGGTTCGGGTTCGGCGTCGCCTTCCTCGGCGGGCTGCGCTCGCTGTCGGCGGCCGTGCCGCCGGAGCACCGGGCCGCGGTGATGTCGGCGTTCTACGTCGTCGCCTACGGGGCCCTGTCGCTGCCCGCGATCGCCGCCGGGCTCCTGAGCGGCCCGCTGGGGCTGGACTCGACGTTCGAGATCTTCGGGGCGGCGATCGCCGCGCTGGCGCTCGTGGTGGCCGGGGAGGCCTGGCGGACCAGGCCGCGCGGCGAGCGGCAGTAAGTATGGAGGACGGGCGATTGCTGCCAGATGGCGTGCCGGTTCATCATGGAGCCATGGGTACCGTGCCGCACCGCGTCGTCATCGTGGCCTTCGACGGCGTCCAGGCGCTGGACGTCACCGGGCCCTCGGACGTCTTCGACTTCGCCGGCCGCGGGCGCGGCTCCGGCGCCTACGAGATCGAGGTGGTCGCGCCGGCGCCGGTGGTGAGGACGTCCAGCGGCGTGCAGATCGTGCCGCACGCCACCATCGACCGCTTCCGCGGGCGCATCGACACCCTCATCGTCGCCGGAGCCACCGGAGCTCGGCGCGACGCGGTGGACGAGGCACTGATCGACTGGCTGCGCAGCGCCAGCAAGCGGGCCAGCCGCACCGCCTCGGTCTGCACCGGCGCGTTCCTGCTGGCGCGCGCCGGCATCCTGGACGGCCGCGAGGCGACGACGCACTGGGCCGCGTGCGACGACCTGGCCCGCGAGTATCCGGACGTCACCGTGCTGCCCGACCCGATCTACGTCCGCGACGGCGACGTCTACACCTCCGCCGGCGTCTCGGCCGGCATCGATCTGGCGCTCGCGCTGGTCGAGGAGGACCTGGGGGCGCAGGCCGCGCTGGACGTCGCCCGAGAACTGGTCCTGTTCGTCAGGCGCCCGGGCGGCCAGACGCAGTTCAGCCGCGGCCTGGCCGCGCAGGCCGCGTCCCGGCCGGGCATCCGGCAGCTGCAGGACTTCATCGCCGACCACCTCGACCACGACCTGTCGGTCACCGCCCTGGCCGCCCGGGCCTTGATGAGCCCGCGCAACTTCGCCCGCGTCTTCGCCGCCGAGACCGGCTCCACCCCGGCGGTGTACGTGGAGGCGATCCGGCTGGAACGCGCCCGGATGCTGCTGGAGAGCAGCCAGGAGCGCATCGAGGAGATCGCGCGGCAGTGCGGCTTCGGGACGGTCGAGACGCTGCGCCGGTCGTTCAGCCGGCATCTGCATGTGAGCCCGTACGGCTACCGGCAGCGGTTCGCGACGGCTGTGCCGGGCTGACGGGTCCGGGGCCGACAGGCCCGGAGCCGACAGGGACGGATTCCAAGGCCGCGGCCAGCGTCCGCAGACACACCGCCCGCACCTCGTCCCGGTCGATCGCCTGACCCTCCAGCCACTCGACACACATCTCCCGCACGAACACCAGCCAGGCGCGCAACGCCGCCGACGCCACATCGCGGGCGTGCCCGCCGAACCCGGCGGCGTCGAGCATCCGGCCCCGCAGCACGGCGAGCTCGTCGTCGATGATCGCCTGGATCAGCGGATCGCCGGCCAGCGTCCGGTTCGCGGTCAGCACGGTCAGCCGATGCGCGGCGAAGTAGTCGATGTGCGCGTCCAGGCCGGCCGAGACGGCGTCGGCCATCGGCAGGTCCGGGTCGAGCCGGGCGGCCTCGAGCAGGCGGTCGGCCGCGCGCCGGTAGATCGCGGCGAACAGCTCGCGCTTGCCGGGGAAGTACTTGTACAGCAGCGCCCGAGACACCCCGGCGCGCGCCGCGACCTCCTCCATGAGCACGTCGTCGTAGCGCTGCCCGGCGAAGAACTCCGCGCCGACATCCAGCAGCTCCTCGCGCCGTTCCTCGGGTCTGAGCCGCCGCCTGGTCATGGACGGCATCGTAGTTGACGTGTGTCGAATAGCGCGTCTATCGTCGGGATCGACCGCTAGTAGACGTCTGTCAACTAACAACGGGCAGGGAGGGCGCGGACGTGAAAGCCCGGCGCATCGAGGTCCCGCACGAGGGCGCGGCGAGCGAACTGCCATCCCATGAATGCGACTACGCTTCAGCCTTCGAAATCCCCGCCCCGCAAGCCTCGTCCCGATCGCCGGAGCAGTGGGCGCGATCAGTGTTCGAAGACGCGCCGCGCCCGCTTCGCGTGCTGGTCCAAGCCGGCTGGCGCTTCCCGCTCCTGTTCGACGCCGCGAAGCCGGGGCCCGGCCAGGTGCTCGGCGCCCGCATCACCTCGACCGGCCCGACGCGGCTCGTCCTGGAGCAGCGCTCACCGCTGATGCTGGCGAACAACATCGTGTCCGTCGAACAGGGCCGGATCGTCTGGGTGACCGTCGTGCGCTACCGCCGCCGGATCGCGCGTCCGCTGTGGGCGGTCTCCGCGGTGATCCACCATCGCGTGCTGCCTTATCTCCTCGCCAGAGCGGCACGCACTCCGCCGCGGTGATGCCGCCGCGGTTCGGTCGCCGCCAACAGCAGCCCGCCGAACATCGCGAGGTTCTTCAGGAACTGGATGCGCTGCCGGGCGCGGTCCTGGGGATCTTCGATCTTCCAGAAAGGGTGCCCGGCGGCGGTCGTGGGCACCAGCGTGCCGGCCAGCGCCGCGGAGCTCATGCGCGGCATGAGGCCCAGGCTCAGCAGCGTGCCCGCGACGATCTGCACGGCGCTGTTCAGCCGCACCGCCGTAACGGCGTCCCGCGGCACTCCCGGCACTCGCCGCGAGACTGCGTCGACCACGGGTTCGGCCTTCGCCGCGACCCGCTCGGGATCCATGAGCGTGCCGTAGCCGGCCGCGACGAACATCGCGGCGAGCATCGGGTGGGCCGCGTGTCTGATCATGATGACCACCCTTCGACGCGAGAGACCCTGATGCGGGAGACCCTGATGCGGGAGAGCCGGGCGGCCGGTCGGTCCGGCCCTGAACGGACCGGACCGCCGACCGCCCGGCGAATCACTACCGGATCAGTTGATCAGTTGATCAGTGATCCAACGGGTTCAGCGGGCTCAACGGCCTTAGTGGGTCCGCTGGTCGTACTGCTCCGAGCGCATGGACGGCTCGGACATGGACGGCTCGTGCATGGACGGCTCGTGCATGGAGGCGTCCACCCGGGTCTCGCCCATGGCGCGCCGGTTGTGCTCGGCCGTCGCCACCGGGCCGGAGCCCTGGGCGACCGAGGCCTTGGTCTGGCGCGTGGCGTCCATCAGGTCCGCGACGCTGTGGTAGTCGCGGTGGGGGATCTGTTTCAACCGCGCGAAGTCGGACTTGGCGAAGGTTCGCTGCCGGCTTGCGTGCTCCAGCACGTCCGCGCGGCTGGCCGGCCACGGGTGGTCGACGAAGGCCAGCTCGATGGTGCGGCCGAATTCCTCGTTCGGGCCCTGCTGCTGCTGCTTGGCCCCGGCGAATTGCTTCTTCGACTTGGTCATGGATGTCTCCCTGACTCGGGCCGACGGCTTGGTGCCGTCGGTAACCAAGGAGACACGCTATGTGCCCCTTTGGCGCGATGGCGTCCGGACTGCTGCCATGTGGGGTAGGCATAACCGTTTATGTAGGGAGTAATGGGGCACCTGACCAGGCCATGAGCGAGAAGACCTCGAAGCACCTCCGGGACCGGACCGAGCAGTTGCTCGACGAGCGCGGCCAGACGTACGCCCACGAGGCGGGCATCGAGCTGAAGGACAAGCCGAGCCCCCTGTACCAGCTCCTGGTCCTCACCACCCTGCTCTCCGCGCGCATTACCGCCGGGATCGCCGTCGCCGCGGCCCGCGAGCTCCGCGGGGCCGGCTGGCGCACCCCCAAGGCGATGGCGGAGGCGTCCTGGGGCCAGATCGTCGAAGCCCTCGGCCGTGCCCACTACAAGCGCTACGACGAGAGCACCGCCACCGCGCTCGGCAAGAGCGCCGACCTGCTCAACGACCGCTGGCGCGGCGACCTGCGCCGCCTGCGCGGCGAAGCCGGTGGCGACCCGGACCGGATCCGGGAGCTGCTCCAGGAGTTCGCCGGCATCGGTCCGGTCGGCGCGGAGATCTTCTGCCGCGAGGCGCAGGGGATCTGGCCGGAGCTGCGGCCCTCCTTCGACCGGCGGGCGCTGGACGGCGCCGGGAAGTACGACCTGCCGAAGGACCCGGAGAAGCTGGCGGAGTTGGTGGCGCCGAAGGACCTGCCGCGGCTGGCGGCGGCGTTGGTGCGCGCGGCCTGAGTCGCTGCTTACCCTGAGTCCCTGCCTACCCTGAGTTCCTGCTTACCCTGAGCTCGTGCTCACTCCTTTGGGTGGGCTTATCCTGCGCGACGCGCGAGGACCGCTTAGAAATTGAGCGGATCCCCAGTGATGCAGGACGGTGGTTTGCGTGTACGTCGTGATGGTCGCACCCGAGTGCGCCCCAGTGGCCAAGGCCGGCGGGCTGGGCGACGTGGTGTTCGGTCTGAGCCACGAACTGGAGATCCGCGGCCACGCCGTGGAGATCGTCCTGCCGAAGTACGCCGGGATGCGCCACGAGGATGTCTGGGATCTGCAGCCGAGCCACCACGACCTGTGGGTGCCCTGGTACGGCGGGAGGGTGCACTGCACCGTGTGGTTCGGCCACGTCCACGGCCGCAAGTGCTTCTTCATCGAGCCGCACTCGGCGGACAACTTCTTCGGCCGCGAACGCATGTACGGATATGACGACGACGCGCTGCGGTACGCCTTCTTCAGCAAGGCGGCACTGGAGTTCCTGGCGGCCTCGGGCAAGCGCCCCGACGTGGTGCACTGCCACGACTGGCACACCGGCCTGCTCCCGGTCCTGCTGTACGAGCAGTACGCACATGTGCTGCGCGACCAGCGCGTGTGCTACACGATCCACAACTTCTGCCACCAGGGCCTGACCGGCCCGGAGGTGCTGTGGGCCACCCAGCTGGGCCGGGTGGAGCACTTCCTGGGCAGGGACCGGCTCGGCGACGACATCCACCACGGCGCCGTGAACCCGATGAAGGGCGGCGTGGTGTACGCGAACTTCGTCACCACCGTCTCGGACAACCACGCCGCCGAGGCCCGCTACGGCGACAGCGCCGGCGGCCTGGGCCACACGCTCTACGAGCACCAGGACAAGTTCGGCGGCGTCCTCAACGGCGTCGACTACGACGTGTGGAACCCCGAGACCGACCCCTACATCCCGGCGCCGTACTCGGCCGCGACCATCGAGCGCAAATACGCGAACAAGGAGGCGCTGCGGGAGCGCTTCATGCTGCGCAAGTCCTGGAGCCCGCTGGTCGCCTACGTCGGCCGGGTCGACGAGCAGAAGGGCATGCACCTGGTCCACCACGCGCTGTTCCGGACGCTGGCGGCCGGCGGCCAGTTCGTGCTCATGGGCCAGGAGCAGAAGCACAACGGCATCAACGGCCACTTCCAGCACCTGAAGGACCACCTGAACAACAACCAGGACTGCCACCTGGAGCTGTCCTACCAGGAGGAGCTGGCGCACCTGGTCCTGGCCGGGGCCGATCTGCTGGTGGTGCCGAGCTTGTTCGAGCCCTGCGGCCTGGTGCCGCTGATGGCGATGCGCTACGGGACCGTGCCGGTGGTGCGCGCCACCGGCGGGATGCGCGACACCGTCTTCGACCGGGACCACTCCGAGCACCCCGCCGAGCGGCGCAACGGATACGTGTTCCAGCACACCGACAACCGGGCGATCGACAGTGCTCTGCAAAGGGCTTTCGGGCTCTGGAGCCACTACCCGCAGGAATTCCGGGCCCTGATGCTCAACGGCATGCGTGCCGACCACTCCTGGCACCATCCCGGCAGCCGCTACCTCGACATCTATGAACACATCCGGCACAAGTAGTACGCGGCACAAGTAGGCCGCGGGAGGGCCCTGCATGAACGAGATCGCCGAGAACGAGATCGCTGAGAACGTGAGCCCCAAGAACGAGATCGCTGAGAACGAGATACCTGAGTACGTCGACGGACTCCCGAACCTCAGCGGCAGCGAGGACCTGATCCGCCGGATCCGCGCCGAGGCGCGGTCCCGGCCGGTCTTCGCCGACCCGCCGGACCTGGAGCGCATCGACGCCGCCTTCGCCGTCGCCCTGCACATGCACCAGCCGCTGCGCCCCGCCGACGGCCCACTCACCGAGGCCCCGCTCATCGGCAACCTGGCGTGGATGACGGAGCACCAAAGCATCGGCGACAACCACAACGCCCCGGTCTTCGCCTGGTGCTACCGCCGGACGGCCGACTTCGTCAGGCAGCTGCTCGACGAGGGCCGCCGGCCGCGGGTGATGCTCGACTACTCCGGCACCCTGCTGCACGGCCTGCGCCAGATGCACCTGGACGGCGTGCTCGACGACCTGCGCTACCTGGCCACCGACCCGCGGGCCCGCGAAGCCGTCGAATGGCTCGGCAGCACCTGGGGCCACGCGGTCGCGCCGTCCACGCCGGTGCAGGACTTCCGGCTGCACGTGCAGGCCTGGCAGCACCACTTCGCCGGACTGTTCGGCCTCGAGGCGCTGACCCGGGTCCGCGGCTTCTCCCCGGCCGAGATGGCGCTCCCGAACCACCCCGACGTCGCGTACGAGTTCGTCCGGACCCTGCTCGACTGCGGCTACGAATGGGTGCTCGTCCAGGAACACACGGTCGAGGAGCTCGACGGGAGCACGCTGGCGGATCCGTACGTGCCCCGCCGGCTGGTGTGCACGAACTCCCGGGGCCAGAGCGCCTCCATCACCGCGATCGTCAAGACCCAGGGCAGTGACACCAAACTCGTCGCCCAGATGCAGCCCTACTACGAGGCCAAGTCCCTGCCCCGGCGCGACCTCGCGGGGCAGTCGGTCCCGCCGCTGGTGACGCAGATCGCCGACGGGGAGAACGGCGGCGTGATGATGAACGAGTTCCCGGACAAGTTCCTGGAGGTCATGCGCGAGAGCTCGGGCAGCGCCGTGCCGGCCGTCACCGCCTCCGAGTACCTGCAAGCCTTGCGCGGCCTCGGAATCGACCTCGACACGCTGCCGCCGATCCGGCCCCTGCGGCGCGAGCAGGACGACGAAGCCGGCCGGGACGGCGGCAGCTGGACCGCCGACGTGTCCTGGGTCCGCGGCTACGACAACGTCCTGATCCCCATGGAGCGCGCCAGCGCCGAGTTCAACACCCGGATGCTCGCCGAGCACGTGCCCACCGACGACCTCCGCTACCGGCGCGCGCTGTTCCACCTGCTGGCCAGCGAGACCAGCTGCTACCGGTACTGGGGCCAGGGGGAGTGGACCGACTTCGGCGCCGAACTGGCACGGCGGGCGTTCGAGGCCGCCAACGCCGGGTGAGCCCGCGCCCCGGGAACTGAGCCCGCGCCCCGGGAAGTGAGCCCTGGCCCCGGGAACTGAGCCCGCGCCCCGGGAAGTGAGCCCTGGCCCCGGGCCGGTCCTCAGGACACTGCGAAGCGGCACAGCGCCCCGACCCCGTGCGGCGGCGTGTCCGGCAGCCCCGCGGGCAGGATGCGGATATCGGCGTCGGAGAGCACGGCCGCGCGTGCCAGCACCTCGTCCAGGCGCGCGTGGCTGGGCTTGCCGCCCGGGACGAGCACGCCGCCGCGGTGTTCGGAGATGTCGGTCGGCCGCGGTCCGAACCAGGCCGTGCCGGGCTCGGGCCGGGCTCCGGGTTCGGGCTGCGCCAGCAGCAGCACCTCGACCTGGGCCCGGGACAGCGCGTGGATCGTCGCGGCCGGGCCCTGGACGCCCAGCCCGCCGGGGCCCGAGCGGTCCTGGACCCGGGCCAGCGTGCGCACGGCCTCCTCGTCCACGTACTCGTGCACCACCGCCTCGACCTCTTCCTCGCGGCGGTGCTGGGAGCCGTCGCGGCTGCGGCCGCCGGGGATGGTCTTGATCGTGACCCCGGAGCGCACCCGCGCCGGCAGCTGGTCCAGGAAGTACTGCTCGGCCCGCACGTCGCCGCCGACGATCAGCAGGTCGGCCTCGGCGGCGGCCAGGGCGTCGGCGACGACCTCGGCGGCCCGCCCGGCGTTGTGCTGCCAGGAGTCCTCGGCCCGGTTCTGGTACCGGGACTGCGACGTCCCGCCCGGGGCGTTGCGCTCGATCACGTCGTCGGGCCCTGCGACCTCGGCCCGCAGCGCGTGAGCGGCCCCGGCCGGCTGCACCACCAGCTCGGCCCCGGCCCGGTCGAGCATGACGCTCGCGAACGCCGGATGCAGCTGCCGCCAGTGCAACAACGGCAGCACCCGCGGCACCGCCGCGCAGTGCGCCTGGTCCCCGATCTCGGCGCCGGGCAGCGAGAACATGCGCGTCTGCCCGTCGGTGCCGACGAAGGCCGCGGCCGGCGGCCGACCGGGCTCCAGCGTCCCCAACACGCTGGCCAGCGCCTCCAACGCGTCCGGCGACGCGCCCGAGGCGCGCAGGTCGTCCAAGAGCGAGCGCAGCCGCAGATCCATGTCGTCGACGCCGGGGCCGGGGGACGGCGCGTTCAGATAGGCCGTCAGGACCGGGGCCGGAAGCTGGTAGAGGTCGTGGACGAGAGGATTGTCGGTGATCGTCGTCATGGCGGGCCCTTTAGCCGCCGGATGAGAAGTCAAACCCGCCTCTTGTGCCTCTTGCACGCTCCGGCTAGCCGACCGTCGTACGCCGTCCGATGCGCGGCCGTCCGTGCCCCGCCGGTCCGGGCTGCTCCAGGCGCCGGGCGCGGGCGGACGTCAGCCGGGTTCCCAGGAGCCGGTAGCGGTCGGCGACCGCGGCCCAGTCCAGCGTCGGCGCGATCTGCGCGGCCCGCCAGCGCATCGACTCGGCCAGCCCCGGCTCTGTCAGGACCCTGCGGATCGCCACGCCGACGGCCCGGGAATCGGCGTGCGGCACCAGGAGTCCGGCACCGTCGGCCAGCAGTTCCGCCGCGTGCGGGAAGCGGGTGGCGATGATCGGCCGCCGGGCCGCCACCGCCTCGGTCAGCACGCCGGAGGCGACCTGCTCGGAGGAGTCGTAGGGCAGGACGACGGTGTCGGCCGAGGCGACCAGCGCGGCCAAGTCCCGGCGGCTGCGGTAGGCCGCGTCGAACTCCAGCAGGTGTGCGACCCCGCGCGCCGCCGCACGTTCCCGCAAGCTGTCGCGGTAGGCCTCGCCCTGCCGTGCCAGAACCCGGGGATGCGTCTGTCCGGCGACCAGATAGCGCGGCACGTTCGGCAGATCCCCGACCTCGGCGAGCGCGTCGATCACCCACTCGATGCCCTTGCCCGGCCCGAGCAGGCCCCAGGTGAGCAGCAGCGGGTGCGAGGGGTTGTCGACCCGCCTGCTGGCGTTGCCGGCCTCCGCCCCGTGCGGGATCACCGTGACCCGGTGGCCGTCGACGCCGTAGCCGTCGATCAGCCGGGTCGCCGCGGTCTGGGAGAGCACCACGACGGCGTCGGCCAGGTGGCACATGCGGCTCAGCAGGGTTCGCTGCCAGATGGTCGGCGTGGTGAGCACGGTGTGCAGGACGACCACGATCGGTACGCGTATCCGCTGGAGCACGTCCAGCACCGCCTCGCCGTCGGGCCCGTCGTAGATCCCGTACTCGTGCTGGACCACGGCCACGTCGCAGCGGTTCAGCGCGGCGGCCGGCGCGTGGCTCGCGATCGGCACCAGCTCGGCCGACGATCGGGAACGGTCGTCGTTCAGGTGCCGCACCAGCGCTTCGCTGAACGTCGCGATGCCGCACCGGGCGGGAGGGACCGTGCTCAGGACTCCGAAAGTGATCACGGAACAAGCGGATGTCCAGCGGACCGTGATGTAAACGGATGAGCGACCCCTTGCTCCCCTTGCCCCAGTGCTCCCCTCACCCTCCTCACCCTCCTCATCCTCCTCACGGCTGGATCTCAGCCCTCTCTCAGCGCGATCCCTCAGGCTCTGCGCATGCGCAGGGATGGCGGTTGGCTCGCACGGCGGTCGTTCAGATCCAGGATCACCCTTCTGGTCGTGGCCGCGGTCGGGCTGTCGGTGGCCCTGGGGGCGCTGGTCAGCTATCTGGCGATCAGCAAGACGATCATGAACCGGATGGACCGCCAGCTCAAGCAGCGCGCGACCGTCTTCACCGCCGCGCCGCTGGAGATGTTCACCCCGGCCTACCTGGACGCCTCCAGGACACTGCTGGCTACTTCCGGCTACCAGGAGACCCTGGTCTACGCCGACGGCACCGCGCACGAGCCGCAGAACCTCGAACTCCAGCGCATGGGGGCGCAGGGCCAGCCGGGGCAGGTCCTGGCCGCCTACCAGGTGTGGGCCCCCTTCGGCGCGCCCGAGATCGCCGTGGCCGACCGGCAGAGCGGGCCGTCGCTGCGCACCCTGAACTACAACGGTGTGGACTACCGCGTCTACGCCGTGCCCAACATCTACGTCGACGACCCCTCGGGCAGCACCCAGTCCTCGGCGCTCGTGTTCTCCATCTCGCTGGCCCAGACCGAGTCGGCCCTGAGCACGATCGCCACGATCTCGATCGTGGTCGGCCTGCTCGGCATCGCCCTGGCCGCCCTCGCGGGCCTGGCGATCGGACGCGCCGCGCTGCGGCCGATCGCAAGACTGTCGCAGGCCACCGAGTACATAGCGCGCACCGGCGACCTCACGCACCTGCCGGTCACCGGCGACGACGAGATCGCGCAGCTGACCCGCGCCTTCAACGCCATGCTCGAGGCGCTGGCGCGCTCGCAAGAGCACCAGAAGCGCCTGGTCGCCGACGCCGGCCACGAACTGCGCACCCCGCTCACCTCCATCCGCACCAACCTCGACCTGCTCGCCCAGGTCTCGGCCGCGCCGGACGACAGCCGCCTGCCCGCCGAGGAGCGCGTCGCCCTGCTCGACGACGTGCGCGCGCAGATGGACGAACTCTCGATGCTCATCTCGGACCTGGTCGAGCTCTCCCGCGACGGGCGCCCCTCGCAGACGGTCGAGCAGCTGGACCTGCGCAACGTCGTCGAACGCGCCGCGGAACGGGTGCAGCGCCGCGCGCCCCGCCTGACCTACGACCTGCGCCTGGACCCCTGGTACCTGCAAGGCGAGGCCGCCGGCCTGGAGCGCCTGGTGACCAACCTGCTCGACAACGCCACGAAGTTCTCTCCGGAGGCCGGCACCGTCACGGTGACCCTGGCCGACGGCCTGCTCCAGGTGGCAGACCAGGGCCCGGGCATCGCCGAGGAGGACCTCTCGCACGTCTTCGAGCGCTTCTACCGCTCGCCGGAGGCCCGCTCCACGCCGGGCTCGGGCCTGGGCCTGGCCATCGTGCAGCACATCGCCACCAACCACGGCGGCCAGGTCTCCGCGGCCCGCGCGCCCGGCGGCGGCGCGCTGCTGAGCGTCTGGCTGCCCGGTAGTCCGGCGCGCTTGGAGCCGTCGGCCGCCACGGCGTAGAAGACCGCGGGCTGGATCGCCGGATCGCCGGATCGCCGGATCGCCGGATCGCCGGATCGCGCCGGTTTGCGGGTCCGGTCCGGTTGACTGTTTCTCAACAGTGTTGATTAACTCGCCCCGTGAGCGAACCCATCACGAGCGAGGAACTGCTCGCCCAAGAACAGGAACTGGTCTTCGGCGCCTTCACCCACGACGACGCCTGGACCCTGGGCTCGCTGCTGGTCGAGCTGGCCCGCGAGCGCGACCTGCCGGTCGCCGTCGACATCCGCCGGGGCGACCAGCAGCTGTTCCACCACGCGCGGCCCGGCACCAGTCCGGACAACGACTCCTGGGTCGAGCGCAAGAACAACGTCGTGCGGCGTTTCGGCCACAGCTCGCTGCTGATCGGCCAGCGCCACCGCGACCGCGGGACCACCTTCGAGGAGTCCTCCGGCCTGCCGCGCGAGACCTACGCCGCGCATGGCGGTGCGTTCCCCATCGCCGTGGCCGGCGCCGGCGTCATCGGGACCGTCACCGTCTCCGGGCTGCCGCAGGTCGAGGACCACAAGCTCGTCGTGGAAGCACTGCGAACCATGCTTTCCCGCCAAAGCCGTCCGCCGGCCTGATCGCGCCGAACCGGGTCCGCCGCCGCAGCGTGTCGGATGCGCCAGGGCGCCGTCCGCGTGGGATGGCGCAGGAGCATCTGATCGATCGGAGGATCGCCCATGATGAGAAGGCTTGGTGCCCTAGCAGCGTCCGTCGCGGGGTTCGGCATCGCCGCGGTGCTGGTTTTCAGCCCCGCGACGGCGCAGGCGGCGGGCGCCGGCACGACGTTCACCGCGATACCGCCGGTGAACACCGGCACCGTGAACCTGATGGCGGTGTCGGCCAGATCGGCCTCTGACGCCTGGGCCGTCGGCGTGAACTACCTGAACGCGAACACGGTCATCGCCACGCTGGCCGAGCACTGGAACGGCAGCACGTGGCAGGTCACGCCGACGCCCAGCCCGACCGGCAACGCCGACGTCCTGAACGGCGTCGCGGACGTCTCGCCGTCCGCCGCCTGGGCCGTCGGCTACAGCCAGACCAGCACCGGGACCACCACGGCGCTGATCGAGCAGTGGAACGGGACCAAGTGGACCCGGGTGCCCGGCGGCACCTCGGCCACCAGCAGCGCCGAGACCCTGAACGCGGTCGTCGCCGTGTCCGCCACCAACGTCTGGGCGGTCGGCGAGCACTTCGACTCCAGCGCCGGCGGCTTCGTGGGCCTGATCGAGCACTTCAACGGCACGGCGTGGAGCATCGTGCCCAACCCCGACACCTACACCTCCCAGGGGATCCAGCACAGCATCCCCTCCTACAACGCCGTCGTCGCCAACTCCGCCTCCGACGTGTGGGCCGCGTCCAACTCCGGTGTCCAGACCGCCGTCATCGAGCACTGGGACGGCTCGGCCTGGAGCGTGGTCCCGACCCCGCCGCTGGCCGTGCTCAACGGCCAGGACGTCAACACCGTCGCCGTCGACTCGCTGGCGGCCACCTCGGCCCACGACGTCTGGGCCGTCGGCGGCACCACCGGCTTCGGCCGGCACGCGCCGCACAACCAGCTCGTCGAGCACTGGGACGGCACCGCCTGGAGCCTGGTCCCGGCGCCGGCCGGCACCACCACGCCGCAAGGCCTGTCCAGCGTCGCGGCACTGTCGCCGACGGACGCCTGGGCCCTGGGGTTCCAGCCCGGCACCGCCGTCCCGGCCTTCCAGCACTGGGACGGGACCGCGTGGAGCGACGTCGCCGTGACGGGCGTGAGCGGGGTGCTGAACGAGCTCGCCGCAGCACCGTCGAGCACGCTGTTCGCGCTGGGCAATACGCAGGCCTTCCTCAGCACCAACGGGTAAAACCCGAGCACTGACAAGCAGATCGCGGCTCGCCGCCACCTCGGTGGCGGGCCGCGTTTTCGTGTGCGCGAAGACGCCCGACGTCAGCCCGCCTTGTTAGGCCGGTATGAGCTCCGTGTTATCCCGCGCCGCCATAGTCGCGCCAGTAACCGCGAATGAAAGGCACGACCATGAAGAGCTCCACCCGCATGGCCCGTCTCGGCACCGCCGCGGCGGCCACGCTGCTCGCCGCCGGCGCCGGCCTCGCCACGGCCGAGCAGGCCAGCGCCAACAGCTACGGCAACATGTCCCTTCCCCAGCTGCAGCAACTGTGCGAGTCGCACGGCCAGCGGACCTGGCCCACCCCCGGCGGCGGCACCATCGTCATCCCGACCGAGCAGGTGCAGTACGGGTCGACCGGCGACTGCGTGGCCTTCGCGCAGAAGCTGCTGGTCTACAGCGCTTACAACATCGGCGTCGACGGCCAGTTCGGGCCGCAGACGCAGTCCGCTGTGACCTCGTTCCAGAAGAGCAAGCTGTACCAGCCCGCGTGCGGTCCGGCGGACAGCGTCGTGGGGCCGCGGACCTGGATGTGCCTGGAATTCCAGAACTGAGCACTGAGCCGGACGCACCTGATCGGGACCTGGCTCGACGCCGATTCATCAGCCGCCGTATCAGCCGCCATGCCCCGCACCGCGCCGCGCGCCGAGCAGCACCGGCCCGAGCCCGGGTTGGTGCCGGCGACCAGCCAGCCGCCGGTGCCGTCTGTGGCGTCGGTGGTGTGCTCGGCGGCCGCGGCGGTCACCGCCTGACGCAGGGAGCTGAGACGTGCCGCGGCGGCACTGTGCGCGGTCGCGGGGTCGGCGACGTCCAGCACCGGGTCCACGACGAGCGAGTCCCCGACGCGCCGCACCAGCCCGGCGGCCTCCAGCACCGCCGTTCGGCGCGCACGGTGCCGATCATCGCGGCCAGCGCCCACGGCGCGGCCTCGAGGATCAGCGCCAGATCGGTGCGGGAGTCCGGCGTCAGCGGGGGAGTGGTCATGGCGGGCCTTTCGTGGATCCATCGGTGCGGTTCCACTTTCCGGCAGGGGCCGCGGTGGATGCATCAGTCAGATGACGCCCCGTTGCCATGGACCCCCTCACTCGCCTGGCGTAGGTCACGCGCCGCGCGTTGAGGACCGTCTACGCTGCCGAGCATGCGAGCTCTCCTCCCAGGATCCTTCGACCCGGTGACCGAGGGGCACCAGGACGTGATCCGCCGCGCCGCGCTCCTGTTCGACGAGGTCGTCGTCTGCGCGATGGTCAACCCGGGCAAGGCCGGCCGCTTTCCCGTGGCCGAGCGTTTGGAGCGTCTGCGCGCGGCCACTGTCGGCCTGGAGAACGTGACCGTCGACGCCCACGCCGGGGGCCTGCTGGTCGACTACTGCCGCAGCGCCGGGATCGACGTCGTGGTCCGGGGTGTGCGCGACGGCCGGGATCTGGAGCACGAGGTGCCGATGGCGCTCATGAACCACGAGTTGGCCGGGGTCGAGACGCTCTTCATCGGCTCTGATCCGGAGCGGGCGCACATCTCCTCGACTCTGGTCACCGCGGTGCGTCAAGGCGGCTGAGCTGGTCGAGTTGGCTGAGCTGGTCGAGCCGGCCGGGCTGGTCAGGGCTGCTGGGCTGGTCGATCCGGCCAGGCTGGTCAGGGCGGCCGAGCTGCTCCAGGCCCAGCGCGTCCTTGCGCACCTGGGCCGGGGTGCGTCCGTACTCCCGGCGGAAGGCCCGGTGGAAGCTGGTGACGTCCGCGAAGCCGGCCGCCACGGCCACGTCGATGACGCACAGGTGCGCGTGGACCGGGTCCTGGAGGTCGCGCCAGGCGAGGTCCAGGCGCCGGCGCCGCACCTCGGCGGCGAAGCTGTGCCGGCGGCCGGCGAACACCGCGTAGAGCAGCCGGACCGAGACGCCCAGGCGGGTGGCGACGGCGGCCGCGGACAGGTCGGCGTCGGTGAGGTGCTCGTCGATGTCGGCCAGGGCGGCGGCGTGCAGGCGGTCCTGGCGCAGCGGGGTGGACCACGGGTGCGGTTCGGTGCGCTGGTCCAGGGCGATGGCCAGGATGCCGCAGGCGTGGGCGGCCAGGCGGGCCGCGGTGTCCTCGGCGAGGTCGCCGTGGGTGAGGCTGAGCAGAGCATGGCGGACTGCGGCGCCAGGGCCGGCGGCGGTGCCGACGCGGGTGGCGGTGGTGACGGGGGCGGCGTCGGTGCCGGTGCCGGTGGCCGCCATGCCGGATCCGAGTGTCAGCAGCTCTTTCGGCGCGAACAGGGAGAGCTGCTGGAAGTCGTCCCGGAAGTCGAAGGCGAAGGGCTGCGTGGTGTCGACGATCGCGATGTCGCCGGGACGCAGCACCGTCGAGCGGCCGTCCTGGGTCATCAGGCTGCTGCCGCGCACTTGCAGGTTTATGTAATAACCCTGATACGCCGAGCGGTCGATGTCCCGGGACGTGCGCCGCACCTGCTGCCGCTGGGAGGTGATGCGGGCGATGCTCAGTTCGGACAGTTGGCGCTGGGCCACCGTCCCGGCGAACCCGTCGCGCAGGTCCGATTCCGGTGTCAGGGCGAGGAAGGCCTCGCAGATCAGCTCCCGCCAGCGCGCGAACTGCGCGGCTTTGGGCACGTCCATCGTCGACCAGCGCTGTGGCATGCGCTCATCCCGTCTTGGTCCCCCGGCCGCCGCGGTTCGGCGGCCCCCCGATTGGTGAGAACGGACCGCCGCGGCGAACGGTTCACCCGTGCAGTACGGGCCACTCCGGTATGCAGTCCCGGCAACATCCGATCGGACGCTATCGCAGACCTTTGATAAATGTCCTCTACGATGACCGAACCCGTGTCCCCGCCCCAGCAAGGCGGACGCGGCGTGTTGGAGAGCGCGTTCGCCTTGCTCGGCGCGCTGGAGCAGACCGGGGCGGCGGGCGTGACCCGCCTGGCCGCGGAGTGCGGGCTCCCGAAGACGACGGCGCACCGCCTGCTCGAACAGCTGAGCAGCCTCGGCGCGGTGGAGCGGAGCCGAGGCGGCTATTCGATCGGGGCGCGGGTGTTCCAGCTGGGGCACTCCTGGCAGCCCTATCGGGCCCTGCGATCGGCGGTGCGCGAGCCGATGCGCAGGCTCGCCGTCGCGACCGGGGTGACCGTGACGGTCAACGTCCTGCGCGACGGCGCCGACATGATCGTCGACTGCGTCCCGGGACGCGACGGCCTGGCGGTCCCGCTGGACAGCGGCGGGATGTGGCCCTGGCTGACGGCCTCGGGCAAGACGCTGGTCGCCGGGGTGGAACCGGGACGGGGCGGGTCCGGCGGCGATCTCGCAGGCCGCGCTGCGGATCCGTCGGGGAAGGCACCGCTCCCGCCCTCCTGGCGCCGGGAGGCTGCGGCGATCCGGGAGCGCGGCATCGCCTTCGACCGGGAGGAGGTCGTGGCGGGGATCTGCTGTGCGGCGGTGCCGCTGCACGGCGGGCCGGGTGCGCCAGCTGCGGCGGGTACGGCGGGTGCGTCGGGAAGGCCGTGGGCGCCGACGGCCGCGCTATGCGTGATCACGGACCCGGCGCACAACCTGGACCGCTTGGCCGATGCCCTGAGCCATGCCGGACAGGCCGCGAGTGCGGCGCTGAGAGCCGGGCGGGTCGGGGTGTGAGAAAGGGCTCTGGCCCCCGGCGTGTGCGCCGAGGGCCAGAGCCTGTGTTCCCCCCAGGTGGTTGGTCAGTTATCGAAGTGCCACTTCTGGTAGTGGTCGGTGATGTCGCAGGGCCACAGCCGCAGCGCGGTGCCGTTGCCCACGCTGTTGGTGTTCAGGCACCAGCCGGGGGAGGCGGCGCTCTCCCAGACCTGGTAGCTGCCGTCGGTCTGGTCGGACGGGTCGTTGTCGTAGATGCGCAGCCACTGCTGGGTGGCGTCCCCGGTGTAGCCGGACATCACGACCGTCCCCCCGCCTCCGCCGGTGGGCGCGGTGAGGTACAGGTTGGTGTTCTTGTTCCGGAAGCTGAAGTCCGCCAGGTTCCCGTTGTCGCCGTTGAACACCGGGAACCAGTTCTGCTCGGCGTGTTTCGTGCAGTCCCACATCTGGACCTTCGCGAAGTTCTCGGTGGCGTTGTCCATGCAGTGGCTGGAGCCCCAGATGCGGATCACGGTGGAGGTGGCGTCGGCGTGCGCCGTGCCGGCCATGGCCACGCCGGGCATCGCCAGGACCGCCGAGGACGCGAACAGGGCCGCCCGCTTGCTGAGCTTTCGCATTCTTTCCCCCTGATTGACAGTGAGTGGGTTGAAAGCGCTGCTTTCGAGGACCAGCTTGGCCGCGGCGGCGGGGGGATGTCGCCTCGCGTTCCGGTCAGCGGAACGCGGTCGGCGCCGAACGGGCTTGGCCTGCCCGTTCTCGCGGCGGGCAGGCCAAGGGTCAGGCGGTGGTCAGGCGGTCGTCAGGCAGTCGTCAAGCGTTCGTCAGCCTGTGGTGAGCGAGGTGTCGTCGAGGACGAAGTTGGTCGTGCCTCCGTTGGCGTCGGTCTCGCTGCCGGTGAACTTCAGCTTGATGCTCTGGCCGGCGTAGGCGGACAGGTCGGCCGTGTGCCGGGCGTAGCCCGAGGCCTTGTTCAGGTTGGAGAAGGTGCCGACGGTTCCGAGCACCGTGCCCGCGCTGTTCAGGGCCTGGACCGTGAAGGTGTCCGGCTTGGCCGTGGTGGTGTTCTCGGTGGTGTCCACGTGCAGGTAGTAGGCCAGCGTGGCGGTGCAGCCGGCCGGGATGGCGACGGCCTGGGTGATGCTGTCAGTGTCCTTGCTCCCGTTGCCGTCGAACCAGGCCACGTACGAACCCGCGTGCGCCGGCTCCGCCGAGGTGGCCTTGGTGATGGGGCTGAAGCCCAGGGTCGAGCTCTGCGTCCAGCCGGTCGCGCCGGATTCGAAGCCCGGGTTCGCCAGCAGCTGCGCCGAGGTGCAGGTGCTGGTGCTGGGGGTGAACGTCGCGGTGTAGGTCGTGTCCGCGGTCGGGGTCACGGCGTGTTGCTGGGCGCCGCCGTCGGACCAGGAGGCGAAGGTCTGTGTGGTGCCCGAGCTGTCAGTCTGGTTCGGGGCGTCCAGGTGCAGTTGGTAGCCCGCCCAGGAGGTGACGGTCGCCGGGGTGGTGACCTGGCCGTTGGGGTCGACGTCGTCCTCCGCGATGCCGATCTTGAGGCCGGCGGCCTGTGAGGCGAGGCTGATGTGGACCAGCTGCGGGTTGAAGTCCTGCTCGATCGTCTGGGTCACGCCGTGGCTGTCGGTGCCCGACAGGCACACCAGCAGCCGGCTGTTGCCCTTGATCGCGGAGAACTGTTCCGCCGGCGGTGCCACGAACGACGTCGCCCCGTTGCCGGCCACCGGGTCCAGCACCGGGTGCACGTGGTTGATGTGGAACAGCCAGACCTGCCAGGTCAGGTCCGAGGCCGGCAGGGCGGCGCCGGTGCTGTCGAGGGCCGATCCGGACGGGGTGTAGGTCTGGCCGACGGTGAAGGTGCTGGTCGGGGTCGGTGAGGCGATGGTCAGGGTCGGGAGCGCGTCGTCGGTGCGGACGGTGCCGGTCGCCGCCGCGGAGGTGCCGCCGGCGCTGTTGGTGACCGTCAGCTTCGGGGTGAAGTTCCCGACGGTGGTGTAGGTGTGGGTGGTCGTCGGCGTGGTGGTGGTCGTCTTGCTGCCGTCGCCGAAGTCCCAGGCGTAGGTGAGCGTGCGGCCGTCGGGGTCGCTGCTGGCCGTGCCGTCGAAGGACACGGTGAACGGCGGCTTGCCGGCGGTCGTGGCGTGGGTGGAGCAGTAGGCGCCCAGGCCCGTGGCCGCGTCGGTGGTGAAGGAGGCGTTGGGGGTGGTCGTCCCGGAGGTCACCTTGTGCACGGTGCCGCCGATCAGGTCGGTGTAGTACAGCGCCTGCTGGGTGCCGGTGCCGCCGAGGTTCTGCGGTGCGAACTCCATGGAGATCGCGGTCGCCCCGGCCGAGAAGGTCTTCAGGCCCGTGCCGCTGGAGCCGGTGGCGTTGATCAGGTACTGGTTCTTCTTCACGTAGTCGCTGAACAGGTAGTCGCCGTTGTAGGACGGGTTCCACGCGCCGTTCGGGACGAACGCGCCGCCGGTGATCGACCCGCGGCCGCCGCCCATGTTGTCGGCGTAGGAGTAGTACGGGTCGACGTAGGCCTTGTTCGTCGGGTTGCAGGGCCCCTCACAGTTCGGCCAGCCGTAGTTCCCGCCGGCCTTCAGCAGGTCCACCTCCTCGGTGGTGTTCTCGCCGACGTCGTTCACGAAGATCCGGGTCCCGGAGGCGTTGGGGTCCACGGCGATCCGGAAGGGGTTGCGGAAGCCGTAGGCGTAGATCTCCTGGCACTTGCCGGAGCTGATCGGCCCGCCGTCGCACCGGGCCGTGCCGGTGCCGCTGAACGGGTTGCCGGCCGGGATCGAGCCGTCGGGCTTGATCCGCAGGATCTTGCCGTTGAGCTTGGTCAGGTCCTGGGCGGCCTGGTTCGAGGGGTCGCAGCCCTCCAGGCAGTGCCCGTCGCCGACCGAGACGTACAGGTCGCCGTCCTTGCCGAAGACCAGGTCGCCGCCGTTGTGGAAGCCGTCGCCCTGGATGCCGTCGATCAGCACCTTCTCGCTGCCGGACACCACGTGGTTCGTGGCGTCCAGGGTGAAGCGCGAGACCCGGTTGAAGCAGCTGCCGTTGGTGCTGTGGGAGTAGTACACGTAGATGTAGTCGTTCGCGGCGAACGCCGGGTCGACGGCGATGCCGAGCATCCCGCGCTCGTCCTGGCCGGGCTGCTTGGCGCAGACGAACCCGGAGCCGTCCAGCGCCAGGGTCTGGGTGCCGGTCTTGCTGTAGGCGTACAGCTGCCCCGGCTTGGTGGTGACCAGCATGCGGCCGTCGGGGGTGAAGCCCAGGCCGACCGGCAGCGTGACGGTGGCGACGACGGTGTCGGAGAAACCGCTCGGCGGCGTCGCGGACGCGTTCCCGCCGACCGCGTACACCCCGAGCAGCGCCAGGGCGGCGGCCAGCGCCGATCTCAGGAAGAGCCCTCTCATCCGTGCTCTGTTCAAGATCCGATCTCCTCACTCGGTGTGTCCGGCGGATCCGGTCCTCGATCAAGTTAGGAAAGATTACTAACTAGAAACGGTGGGAAATATATGAGATACGGTCCGACGCGTCAAGAGTCTGATTCGATCCCGTCCCATGGCTCCGCGGTGGCGTTCGCAGGGCGTTGACGCCTCCTGGTGCCGGCGCTACGGTGCCACCGAGTTAGGAAACTTACCTAACTATCGACGGGAGGGCATACGACGATGACGAGTGCGGACGAGGTCCCGGCCACCGGCGTGTGGCTGGTGGGAGCCCGGGGATCGGTCGCGGTGACCGCGATCGTGGGAGCGGCCGCCTTATGCGCCGGGCTGGTCGAGCCGGTCGGCTGCGTGACGGCCGGGCCGGAGTTCGCCGGCGCGCGGCTGCCCGACTACGCGGACCTGGTGTTCGGCGGCCATGACGTCAGCGATGTCAGCATCCTGAAACAGGCCGCCGAACTCGCCGCCGACGGCGTCATCCCCGCCGCGCTGCCGAGCGCCGTGGCCGACGAGCTGCGCGCCGCCGATGCCGCGATCCGGCCCGCGCTGCCGCGCGCCGGAGACCCGCGACCGGCGCGGCAGCGCATCAGCAGCCTGATCGCCGACATCGAGGCGTTCCGCGCCGAACGGCGGCTGCGCCGGGTCGTGGTCGTCAACGTGGCCTCGACCGAGCCGCCGATCCCGGACCCGGACCACCCGGCCCATCGGCGGCTGGCCGATCTGGAGACCGCTCTGGACCGGGACGAAGCAGGTCTTCCCCCGAGCTCGGAATACGCCTACGCCGCCCTGCGCGCCGGCTGCCCCTACGTGGACTTCACCCCGTCCACCGGCGCGCGCCTTCCCGCACTGGACGAGCTGGCCCGCTCCGTCGGCGTCCCCTATGCCGGCAGCGATGCCAAGACCGGCGAGACCCTGCTCGTCTCCGCGCTGGCCCCGATGCTCACCTCGCGGGCCCTGCGGGTCCGTTCCTGGTCCGGAACCAACCTTCTCGGCGGCGGCGACGGCGCGACCCTGGCCGACGCCGGCGCCGCGGCGAGCAAGACCATCTCGAAGCGTCGTGGACTGGACCGGATGCTCGGCGCCCCGGTTGAGGGCCGCACCCACATCGACAACGTCCCGGCGCAGGGCGGCTGGAAGACCGCGTGGGACCACGTCGGCTTCGAGGGCTTCCTCGGGGTCCGGATGACCATGCAGGTCACGTGGCAGGGCTGCGATTCGGCGCTGGCCGCGCCGCTGGTCCTGGACCTGGCGCGACTGCTGGCCGGGGCTCACGAGACCGGCAGCGCGGGCGCGTTCGCCCCCGCCGCGTTCTTCTTCAAGGACCCGGTGGCGGCCGATGGGCAAGGCGAGCCCGAATACCGCCTCGCGAGCCAGTACCAGACGCTGCTCGCTTGGGCTGCCTCGGTGACAGGCCCCTGATGCCCGACATCAGAGCCCTCATCGAACTCATCCGCGCCCCCGCGGCCTTCAGCGTGCCCGGCGACGTCCTGGCCGGAGCCGCCGCGGCCGGACGCCGGATCGACGCGCGCACCTGCGGAACGGCCGCCGCCTCGGTGTGCCTGTACTGGGCCGGCATGGCGCTCAACGACCACGCCGACCGGTTCGTCGACGTCTTCGAACGCCCCGAGCGGCCGCTGCCCTCCGGCCGCGTGCGCCCCGGGACCGCCCTGGCGCTCGCCGGCGGCCTCACGGCGGCCGGGCTCGGCATCGCGGCGCTGTCCGGGGGAGTACGAACCCTGATCGTCGCCGTTCCCCTGGCCGGTGTCGTGTGGGGATACGACCTGGCCTGGAAGGACGGTCCGGCCGGTCCGCTCGCGATGGCCGCCGCCCGAGGCCTGGACGTCCTGCTGGGCACCGGAGGCGGCGTCGGCGCGATGCGGTCGGCAACCCCGGCGGCGGCCGTCGTCGGCGTCCACACCCTGGCCGTCACCGTGCTCAGCCGCAGCGAGGTCAGCGGGGCCTCCCGCCGCGTCGCCGCGACCACGGCGGCCCTGAGCAGCGGTGCAGCCGGCGGCGCACTGGCCGTGCTGCGTCGCGGCCGGCACCCCGCAGCCCGACCGGTAGCGTGTCCCCAGCGCGCCCTGGCCGCCGCGCTCGCCGGCGTGTACACCTGGCGCTTCGGCACGGCGCAGGCCGCCGTCGCCCGGGACGGCCGCGCCGAGACGGTCCGCGAAGCCGTCGGCGCCGGGATCATCAGCCTGATGCCGTTGCAGGCCTCGCTGATCGCCGGACGCGGCGAACCCCTCGCCGCGCTCCCGGTCGCCGCGGCCGGACCGCTCGCCCGCCGCCTGGCCCGCAAGGTGTCCCCGACATGACGCGCTTCGGCTACGGCACCAACGGCTTCGCCGACCACCGCCTGGAAGACGCGCTCGCGATCCTGGCCGACCTCGGCTATGACGGCGTCGCCCTGACGTTGGACCACCAGCACCTCGATCCCTATGCCGCCAACCTGCCCCGGCGGCTCGACGCGCTGGCCCGGATCCTGGACCGCCTCGGACTGGACGTCGTCATCGAGACCGGCGCGCGCTACCTGCTCGATCCGTGGCGCAAACACCAGCCGACGCTGGTGTCCGCCGAGCCGGAGGGCCGTGCGCTGCGCGTCGATCTGCTGACGCGCGCCGTGCGCATCGCCGCCGAGCTCGACGCGCAGGCCGTGTCGTTCTGGAGCGGCACCGCCGCAGAGGGCTGCGATCGCGCGGTCGCTCTGGACCGGCTGGCGCAGGGTTGCCACATTGTGCTCGCTGCGGCCCAGGACGCCGGTGTCGTCCTCGGCTTCGAACCCGAGCCGGGCATGGCCGTGGACACCCTCGACCGGTTCGAGGAGCTGCGCGACGTCCTCGGCCGGCCGGACGGGTTCGGGGTGACGCTGGACATCGGCCATTGCCGATGCCTGGAGCCGCTTCCCGTCGCCGAGTGCGTCGCACGCGTCGCCGACCACCTGGTGAACGTGCAGATCGACGACATGCGCCGAGGCGTGCACGAGCACCTGGAGTTCGGGCAGGGCGAGATCGACTTCCCGCCGGTGTTGGAGGCGCTGTCAGCGTCCGGATACCGGGGCCTGGTCTCCGTCGAGCTGCCGCGCCACTCGCACGCGGCCGTCCGGGGGGCCTCCGAATCGTTGACGTTCCTCAAGAAAGCCGCGGATTCGCCATGACCTACACCGATACAGACCTGCTCGCGAGCCGCGATCTCGAAGCCGCCTTCCTGGCCGGCGCGCCGGACCACGCCTGCGCATGGCTCGCGAACGCGCGCGAGAAGGCCGCCCGGGACAAGGACGAGCTGCGGACGCTGTTCCCCATGGCCGCCAGAGCCTGCGGCCGCAGGCCGCTGCATGACGGCTGGCGTACCGACGACGCCGCGCGGGTGCTGCTGCTGGCCTCCCTTCCCTGGCCGGACCCCGATCGGCTTCTCAACCTCTACGCCGATGGCGACGCCGACGAGAAGCGCGCGGTCCTGCTGGCCCTGGACCGTATCGATCTCGACGACCGCGCCCTGCCGATCGTCGAGGACGCGTTGCGGACCAACGACACCAGACTCATCACCGCCGCCCTCGGCCCTTACGCCGCAAGCCATCTGAGCCTACCGGCCTACCGGCACGCGGTCCTCAAATGCGTGTTCTGCGGTATCCCGCTGGCCTCGGTGTCCGGGCTGGCGGACCGGGCGGACGCCGAGCTGGCCCGGATGCTCGGCGACCTCGCCGCCGAGCGGGTCGCGGCCGGGCGCCCCGTCCCGGACGAGGTGTGGCCGGTCCTTGCCCGATTCCCTCAGCCCTGGAGCCTTTGATGCGCATATTCGACCCGCACATCCACATGACCTCCCGGACCACCGACGACTACCAGGCGATGGCCGAGGCCGGCGTCCGCGCCGTCGTGGAGCCCGCGTTCTGGCTCGGCCAGCCGCGGACCTCGGTCGGCAGCTTCGTCGACTACTTCGACGGCCTGCTGGGGTGGGAGCCCTTTCGCGCGGCGGGTTTCGGCGTGCGGCACCACTGCGCCCTGGCGCTGAACCCTAAGGAGGCAAACGATCCGCGCTGCCGGGACGTGCTCGACGTGCTGGACCGCTACCTGGCCAAGGACCGGGTGGTCGCGGTCGGCGAGGTCGGCTACGACTCGATGACCCCGGCCGAGGACGTGGTGTTCGCGATCCAGCTGGAGAAGGCCCGGCACCATGAACTGCCCGTCCTGGTCCACACCCCGCACCGGGACAAGCGCGCCGGGACGCTGCGCAGCCTGGACGTCGTGCGCGAGTCGGGCCTGGCGCCGGGGCGCGTGCTCCTGGACCATCTCAATGAACTGACCGTGGCGCCGGTACTCGAATCAGGGTCCTGGGCCGGCTTCTCGATCTATCCGGACACCAAGATGGACGAGCGCCGGATGGTCGCGATCCTGCGCGAGTACGGGACCGAGCGGATCCTGGTGAACTCCGCCGCCGACTGGGGACGCAGCGACCCGCTCAAGACGCTGCGCGCCGCCGAGGCGATGCTCGCGGCCGGGTTCGACGCCGCCGACGTGGACCGGGTGTTGTGGCAGAACCCGGTGGAGTTCTACGGACAGAGCGGCCGGCTGGAACTCGACGAGCAGGCGCCGGCGCTCGCCGAGAGCTTCCAGGGCAGTTCTGTTCGGCGCGGCGAGTCGGGGGAGTAGCGATGCGTCTTCGTCACGCCGACGGCACGGTCGTGCACCTCGGCTACTGCGCGAACGTCCATCCCGTCGAGGACCTCGTCGGGGTTCTGTACCAGCTCGCGATCTACGCCGAACCGGTGCGCAAGCAGCTCGGCGCCGATCGGCTGGGCCTGGGCCTGTGGCTGGCCCGCGACGTCGCCGCGGCGCTGGCCGCCGACCCGCGTGCGGTGGAGCAGCTGTCCGCCGAGCTGTCGGCACGCGGCCTGGAAGTCGTGACGCTCAACGGCTTCCCCTACGCAGGGTTCGGCGACGCGGCGGTGAAATACCGCGTCTACGACCCCGACTGGTCCGACCCCCGACGTGCCGAGTACACGATGGACCTGGCCACAGTCCTGGCCGGTCTGCTGCCCTCCGACGCCGTCCGCGGCTCGATCTCGACGCTGCCTCTGGGCTGGCGCGATCCCTGGCCGGACACGGCGCGGGACACGGCCCGGCGGCACATCGACCTGGTCGGCGACCACCTCGCGGACCTGGAAGCCCGGACCGGCGCCGTGATCCGCGTCGGCTTCGAGCCCGAACCGGGGTGTGTCATCGAGCGGACGGAGCAGGCGATCGAGGAGCTTGCCGGGCTCGACCCCGCGCGCTTCGGCGTGTGTCTGGACACCGCGCATCTGGCTGTGGCCCACGAGGAACCCGCGCTGGCGGTGAAGATGCTCGCCGATGCCGGGATCCCGGTGGTCAAGCTTCAGGCATCGGCCGCGCTGGAGGCACCTCAGCCCTCTGATCCGGCCACGCGCAGTGCGCTGTCCCGTTTCGTCGAGCCGCGCTACCTGCACCAGACCCGCGAAGCGGCGACCGGCGCCCTGTACGGGACCGACGACCTCAATGAGGCCCTGAACGGCGGTTTCCTGTCCGGAGCCGCGCCATGGCGGGTGCACTTCCACATCCCGCTGCACGCCGACGTCGCGCCGCCGCTGGCCGGAACCCACGCCACCTTGGTCAGGACCCTGACAGAGCTGTTCGCCGGCGGGGCCGCCGTGACCGACCACGTGGAGGTCGAGACGTACACCTGGCAGGTGCTCCCCGAAGGCCAACGCCCGCGCGACGTCTCGGAACTGGCCCTCGGGATCGCCGCCGAGATGCGCTGGGCCCACACCGAACTCGTGCGGGCCGGCCTGGAGGTGGCGCCGTGACGCTGGTGGTCCTCGACATCGTCGGCCTGACGCCGAGGCTGCTCCGGCACACCCCGACGATCGGATCCGTGGCCGACACCGGCTTCCAGGCGCAGCTGACGCCCACGTTCCCGGCCCTCACGTGCACGGCGCAGGCCGGCATGCTCACCGGAGCCGATCCGGCCGAGCACGGCATCGTGGGCAACGGCTGGTACTTCCGCGACCTCGGCGAGCCGCTGCTGTGGCGCCAGCACAACCGGCTCGTCGGCGGCGACCTGTTCTGGAACGCGCTGCGCCGCCGGCAGCCCGGGGCGACGGTGGCGAACGTGTGCTGGTGGTACGCGATGGGCGCCGCGACCGACTGGACGGTGACGCCCCGGCCGGTCTACCGCGCCGACGGACGCAAGGACCCTGATTTCTACGCCCGGCCGCCGGAGCTGCACGACGAGCTGACCTCGCGCCTGGGTGCCTTCCCGCTGTTCCACTACTGGGGCCCCACAGCTTCGATCAAGTCCACACGCTGGATCGTCGCGGCGGCCGGCCGGATCCTGGCGGCCCACCGCCCCGACGTCCTGCTGGTCTATGTGCCGCACCTGGACTACGACCTCCAGCGCTACGGCCCTGACGACTCCCGAGCCGCCGCGGCCGCCGGCGAGCTCGACATGACTCTCAGACCCCTGATCGAGGCCTGCCGGGCCCGCGGCGACGACCTGCTGTGCGTCTCCGAATACGGCATCACCCGGGCGGCCAAGCCGGTGCACGTCAACCGGGCCCTGCGCGCCGCCGGACTGCTGGAGGCGCACACCCAGGACGGCATGGAGTACCTGGACCCGTGGGCCTCGCGCGCCTTCGCGGTCGCCGACCACCAGATCGCCCACATCTACGTCGCCGATCCCGCCGACCTACCGCGGGCCCGCGCCGCCGTCGCCGAGCTGGACGGAGTCGACGAAGTACTCGACGCCGAGGGCAAGGCGCGACTGGCCATCGACCACGACCGGGCCGGCGACCTCGTCGCCGTCGCCGAGCCCGACGCCTGGTTCACCTACTACTACTGGCAGCACGACGACCGCGCCCCGGACTTCGCGCGCACTGTCGAGATCCACCGCAAGCCCGGCTACGACCCCATGGAGCTCTTCTTCGACCCCACGGACCCCAGAGCGGCCCGAATCCGCGCCGCGAAGGCCCTGGCCCGCAAGAAAGCCGGCCTGCGCTACCGCATGGACGTCGTGGGCCTGGAGGCCTCCGCGGTGCGCGGCTCCCACGGCCGCCTGCCGGACAGCGCGGACGACGGTCCGGTGCTGCTGTGCTCGCGGCCGGAGTTCGCCCGGGAGAAGGTCGCCGCGACCGATGTGAAGGGGCTGATGCTGGGGTTGGCTTCGCCGAGGTGAAGCGCGATGCTTGAGGGGGCGCTGGGGGGTGGGCGCTGGGCGCTGGGGGTGTGGTGCGGTGCTGTGTGGTGGTGTGTGGTGCGGTTTGTTCGTGGGTTGACAGGCCACAGGCGTTTTCTGACGGCTTCGCACATGGTTTGCGGGATCCGCAGCGGGGCGCGGGGCGATCGTGCGGCGTGGGTCGCGCTGGCGGCCCGGCGGTCGGGCGGTGGTCGGCTCTACGGCGGTCTTGCAGGGTGGAAAGTCAAGGTCAAGAGCGAAAGTCAAGGTCAAGAGCACAGTCAAGAGCTACAGGCGCCTCCGGCGGCGCCTGCGCGGCGAGCGGCCTCGCTCCGGGGAGTGGGGGGCCGCGCTGTCAGGAGGCGGACGCTGCTTGTGGTCGCCTCTGTCCCGGGTTCCCCGTCGCTTCGCCGCCCGGAGGGAAGCAGACCGGTCCGGTGGTGTCCAGCCGGATCGCTGCTGCTTTGGTCCGGTCTCGTGCGGCTGGACACCACCGGCCCGGTCTGCTTGGCAGAGCCCGCCGAAGCGACGGGGAACCCGGGACAGAACCTCTGTGGTGTGGACGTGGTCCACTTCGGGACGTACACCCTGCGGTCGTGACTGGTGCGCCTACGGTGCGGGGACCGTTCCCACAGGTGGGTTTGTCCCGGATTCCCCGTCGCTTCGGCGGTGCTTGCACAACCATCCCGGACTGGGCGGTGTCAAGCCGCTGATACTGGACTACAGCAACAGTGATCCGGCTTGATACCGCCCAGGCCGGGATGGTTCCCTCCGGGCGCTGATGCGGCGGGGAATCCGGGACGAAGGCGACCACAAGCAGCGACCGCCGGCAGCCAGCGCGGCCCCCACTCCCCGGAGCGAGGCCGCTCGCCGCACAGGCGCCGCCGGAGGCGCCTGTAGCTCTTGACTGTGCTCTTGACCTTGACTTTCCACCCTGCAAGACCGCCGTAGAGCCGACCACCGCCCGACCGCCGGGCCGCCAGCGCGACCCACGCCGCACGATCGCCCCGCGCCCCGCTGCGGATCCCGCAAACCATGTGCGAAGCCGTAAAAAAGTCTGTAAGCCCACCCGCACCCGCACCCGCACGAGGAACGCACCCACCCACACGAGTCGCAAGCGCGCCGAAGGCCGCGCGTCACGGCCGCGACCCCCGTGCGGTTCCCGCCGGAGGCCACGGCCGTGTTCGTGGTGGTGGTCGTGGTGCTGGTGGCTCAGCAGGCCGAGGTGGAGCCGGTGCTGGAGACCTTCACCTTGCCGCCGGCCGTGGTCTGGCTGTTGGCGACGCAGTACCCGGATACGGTTTGGAAGCCGATATCGTACGGGCTCTTGCTGCCGTGCTGTGCGGTGAATCCGTTGAAGCTCACCGTGCCGGCCGAGTTGACGATCACTGCGGGCCGGGCGTCGTCGGCGCTGATGCGGACCGAGCTGTCGGTGAACTGGATCCCGTCCACGTTGTGCAGGTACCAGCCGTAGGCGGGGCGGGTGCCGATGCTGTTCGGGTTGTAGTCCGAGCTGTTGCTCGGCACCGCGGTGCTCACCGGGCCGCTGCCGCCGGGCACGGTCAGGTTCACGGCGTCGAAGGTGACGCCGGTGACGCGGTGCGAGGCGTCCAGGCCCCACAGCGTCGGGCTGTACTGCGGGGACTTGGCGCCGGTGCCGGTCACGTTGGTGAAGGTGATGTCGGAGATGTGGCCCGGGGTCGGCGATCCGCCGCAGCGCAGCCGGTTCCCGATCTTCTCCATGATCGGCGAGCTGACTCCGGACATGGTGACGTTGGAGTAGTGCACGTCGGAGATGTCCGCGCCGTCCATGCTCACCATTCCCAGCCCGGATTTGCCGGCGCCGGTGATGGCGATGTGGTCGAAGGTGTAGTCGGTGAACGGCCCGCAGGTCTCCGAGCCGAACATCAGGGCGTTGCAACACTGCGCGTTCAGTGTCGCGCCGTCCACGGTGACGTGGCCGCTGGGCAGCGTCTGGCCCAGGGCCCAGTCGCTCTTGAAGACCAGTGCGTCGTCGTTGGAGGAGATCTTGATGTTGGTGATCTTCACGTTGGTCGTGGAGATGATGTTCCAGCCGTCGCGGTTGCCGGCGGTGGCGATGGTGAGGTGGTCGGAGACCACGTTGGTGCAGCCGTTGATCAGGGCCCCGAAGTGGCCGCCGCGGCTCAGCGTGATGCCGCTGAGGGTCAGGCCGTCGCACCGGGTCAGGGAGATGATCTTGTCGGCCTGGCCGGTCGCCGGGTTGCCGGGGATCAGGTGGCCGCCGCCGTCGATGGTGCCCGAGCCGGTGAAGGCGATGTTCGTCAGGCGGTCGCCCCAGATCATCGCGTCGTGGAAGTGGCTGTGGCCGAAGTCCTGGTACTTGTCGTTCGGGTTGGGCTCGGGCGCGTCGTAGGTCTTGGCGGACGAGCCGAGGATCGTGGAGTTGGAGTCGAGCTGGAGCGTGACGTTGCTGAGCATGTGGATGGAGTTCGCCGACAGGAACGTGCCGGAGGGGACCTCCACGATGCCGCCGCCGCTCGCGGCGTTGGCGGCCGCGATGGCCTTGTTGATCGCGGGAGTGTCGTTGTGGGTGCCGTTGCCGGACGCGCCGTAGGACTTCACGTTGAAGACCGGGAGCGCGGAGTGCGTGGTCGATGCCGATCGCGATGGTGATGCCGCCGAAGCCGCCGAAGCCGGCGCGGCCGGGGCAGCCAGGCCCAGGGCCAGAGCCGCGGCGCACGCGAGGATGCGTATTCGCATCAGGTTCCTCCCATTCCTCGGAGCTGCTCGTTCATGATCAGAAAGGAGCCCAGGCCGTGGAAGTCGTTCGTGGCCTGGGTGCGGCCGATGTAGTACGCGTAGTCGCCGACGTTGGTCCCGATCGAGATCGTCGTCAGGTTCGTCAGGCCCTTGCTCAGCGAGATCTTCGCGAGCACGCCGTGGTACGCCTTCAGGGCCACGGCGCTGTAGTGCGCGTCGATGTAGCCCTGTTGGGAAGCGCGGGAGAGCGTGTAGGCGTTCATGGCCGAGCACGAGGTCTCGGTCCAGTTGCCGGCGCCGGTGGGCTTGTCGATGACCTGGAACCAGCGGCCGGTCGCGGGGTCCTGGTACTTCTGCAGGCCCGCGGCGAACTTGGTCAGGTCGCTGAGCAGGGTGGCGCGGCCCGGCTGGGTGGCCGGGACGTCGTCCAGGGTGGTCACCAGCGCCATGCCGTACCAGCCGTCGGCCCGGCACCACTGCTCCGGGGACAGGCCGGTGGCCGGATCGGCCCAGCTCGCCTTCTTGGACTCGTCATAGGCGTGCTGGAGCAGGCCGTCGGGCTGTTGCAGGTGGCTGGAGTAGACGGTGATCTGTTTGACCGCCTCGGCTTGGGCGCTCGGATCGTTGAACTCCTTGCCGTACTCGTCCAAGAAGGGCACGACCATGTACAGGCCGTCGTCCCACAGCTGGTGCGCCCGCGAAGCGGTGTCGGCGTGCCAGAACCCGCCGTCGGAGGTGCGCGGGTAGGTGGTGAGCCGGTTGCGGATGGTGGCCGCCGCGGTCGCGTACCGGGACTGGCCGGTCTCGTGGTGCAGGATGATCAGCAGCCGCCCGGCCAGCATGCTGTCCAGGCTGTCGAAGCTCTGGTCGATGGTCCCGTCCGGGGCCACGAACCGGTCCACCCACGCCTTCAGGTATGCCAGATACGAAGGATCGTGGGTGCGTTGGTAGACCTCGTACTGGCCGTAGAGGTACAGGCCCACGGGGTAGGACCAGCCGCCGATGGTGGCCGGGGTGAAGCGCTGCATCGTGGACTTGACCATCGCGACCGACCAGTCGGTGGTGGTCGCGGCCCGGGCCGGCACGCTGCCCGCCGCGGCCAGGACGGCCGCGAGCAGCAGGAGCAGGCACTGTCGCAGGACTCGAATGGTGGATCTTCGCATATCAGGACCCTTCCGTCGGGTCGGCGGAATCGCCATACGATATACGATGTATCGGCCCTGGGATTTCCTGTCAAGGTTCCTTACTGGTTTTGTCCCGCCGCGACCCTCTAAAGTGGGAGCTTAGGTAAACCTAACAACGGAGGTGTCCTTAGTGGCCCGCACCCTTCACCAGTTCGTCGTGCGCCGCACGGAACGCCTGAACGACCACCTGATCCGGGTCCATCTGGGCGGCCCGGGCTTCACGACGTTCGAGCCCAGCCAGTTCACCGATTCCTACGTCAAACTGCGGATCCCCGGCGGCCCCGACGGCGAGACCGTCCGCACCTACACCGTGCGCGCCGTCGACACCGCGGCCGAGACGATCGCGATCGACTTCGTGTACCACGGCGAGGAGGGCGCGGCCGGTCCCTGGGCCGCCGCCGCCAAGCCCGGCGACGCCGTCGGCCTGATGGGCCCGGGCGGGGCCTACGCCCCGCGCGCCGACGCCGACTGGCACCTGCTGGCCGGCGACCTCTCGGCGCTCCCGGCCATCTCCGCGGCCTGCGCCGCGCTGCCGGGCGACGCCGTCGGGCGGGTCTTCGTCGAGGTCTCCGGCCCCGCCGACGAACTCGACTTCGCGCGCCCCGAGGGCGTGGAGCTCACCTGGATCCACGGCGACGCCGCCGACCCCGGCCGGGCGCTGGCCGAGGCCGTGCGGGCCGAGCCGTGGCGCGACGGGCTGGTGCACGTCTTCATCCACGGCGAGGCGCAAGCCGTCATGCACGACCTGCGCCCCTACATCCGCAAGGAGCGCGGCGTCCCGGCCGACCTGGCCTCGATCTCCGGCTACTGGCGCCGGGGCCGTACCGAGGAGGGCTTCCGGCAGTGGAAGCGCGACCTCGCCGAGCGCGAGGAGACCACGGTCGGGTAGCGCCGGGACGGCCCGGACGAATCAGGATGATTCAGAAGGTTCAGAAAGCTCAGGGGCTCAGACGGCCGGCACCGCGCCGGCCGTCTTGGCGTTCGCCAGTTCGCGCCGCGTCACGGTGATGACGACGACCAGGAACGCGACCACCACCACGTTCAGGGCGATCGACGCCCAGTCCCCGTGGATGATGGTGTGGATCTGGTCGTCCGGGGAGGCCGAGTCGTCCTGCTTGAAGGCGCTCCGCAGGAACACCGAGGCGACGACCGAGATCAGGTAGACGCGGCTGGTCAGCTTCACCGCCGAGTTGTTCGAGATCGCGGCGCACAGCATGTCGCCGTTCTTGCCGCGCTTGTTCACCACGATGAGCACGCCCAGGAACGCGAAGAAGGCCACCGCCGAGACCGCGCTGGATATGGTCACGAGCCGGTCGGCCTGGTTCGCGTCGTCGAGCGTGCCGGTGCCGCCGTTCAAGAGGTTGTCGGCGAACGAGATCCGGTTCGCACAGGCCGCGATGATCAGCAGCCGCGCGGCGATGCCGGCGGCCGCCAGGCCCACCAGCCAGCGCGCCAGGCCCGGCTTCAGCGGGAGCGGGGCGGCCTGGCTTGAGAAGCCGTAGGCGTAGGTCGTCGGCGCCGTCGGCGCCGTCGGCGTTGCCGGTGTTGTCGGCGTCGTCGGCGTCGTCGGCATCTGATCGTTCACGCGTGTGTCTCCCGAATCGGCGTGGATGGAACGCAAAGAAGATCACGGGAACATCTGTTTCAGCAAGGCGCCTTCGGGCCTGTCAATCGCAGGCGCCGCTGATGCGTACAAGGGGTGTGGACCACATACCAAAGGACGAGGATTTCGCGGCCGCCACGGCGGAGGCGTTCGCCCGGGCCTCCCTGCCCGGCCGGCAGCGGGAACCCACCGGCTGCGGCGTGCACGAGTAGCCGGCGGCCTACGCCCGAGCCGTCAGCCGGCCAAGCCCGTTCTCCAGCAGCGTGAACGCGAGCTCGGCGTCGGCCACCGCGCCGGGGTAGCGCGGGTCGGCCGCCTGGCCGTGGGCCAGGCGCTCGGCGTTGTCCTTCGCCAGTTCCCATTGCACTGCGACGATCTGCACGGCCGCCAGCCGCGCTGTCAGTTCCGGCACGTCGGCGCTCTCCCGCAAGGCCGCCGCCAGTTCGCGCTCGGCGCCGTTCTTGAACCGCTCCATCCTGGCGACCAGCGAGGGGGTGTCCAGGATGAGGCGGTACAGCTTGCGCACCGCGGGATGGTCGTTGAGGCCGGTGACCGGGTCGCGCTCGCGCAGGCCCCGCAGGAAGTGCTCGCGCAGCGCCGCCAGCGCGGCGGTGCCCTCGGGCCGGTCGCGCACGACGCGGCCGGCCTCCGTCTCGTGGTCGGCCAGGCGGTGCACCACCAGGTCTTCCTTCGCCGGGAAGTAGGCGAACAACGTCCGCCTGGAGACCTCGGCGGCCTCGGCGACCCGCGCGACCGAGACCTCGTCGAAGCCGTGCTCGAGGAACAGGGCGATCGCGGCGTCCGAGATCGCCGCGTGGGTGCGCTGTTTTTTGCGCTCGCGCAGGCCTGGCGTGCCGTCCATGGAGGCATTCTAGCAATGCGTACTCCCAGTCTACTTTTGCACTGGGTATAGTTTTCCGGCATGAACGAGATGCTGTCGCCGACACAGACCGAAGTCGTCGTGGTGGGAGCCGGGCCCACGGGCCTGGCGCTGGCGGGGGAACTGGCGCTGGCCGGGGTGGACACCGTCGTCGTCGAACGGCTGGCCCGGCGGGTCGAGCAGGTCAAGGGCGGGGCGATCCAGCCGCGTACGGCCGAACTCCTGGAGCAGCGCGGGCTCCTGGACCCCTTGCAGCCCGAGGCGATCCCGCGTGCGGCCGTCGGCGGGCACTTCGCGACGCTGCCGGTCCCGTTGGACGCGACCGTCTGGACCACGCGGCATCCGTACCCGATCGGGGTGCCGCAATGGGTGATCGAGGATGTCCTGGAGGAGCGTGCGCGCCAGACCGGTGTGCGGGTTCTGCGCGACAGCGAGGTCCTCGCGGTCGAGCAGGACTCCGAGGGCGTGACGGTCCAGGCCGGCGCGCTGCGGCTGCGGTCGCGCTACCTGGTGGCCTGCGACGGCGGCCACAGTACGGTACGCAAGCTGCTCGGCCTGCCGTTCCCCGGCCGGCCCGGAACGCGTCCGGCGGTGCTGAGCGACATCAGCCTCTCGGCGGTCTCGCCGCTGGTGCCGAAACAGGCCGGACACATCAGTACTCTGATGCGTCAGACCGACGACCACTGGGCCATGCTGGTCCCGGTCGGCGGCGACCGCTACCGCTTCACGTTCGGGCCGCTGCTCCAGAGCCCGGACGAGCGCGACACCCCGGTCGCGCGCGAGGAGATCCAGGCGGCGCTGGAGGCCGTGTACGGGCCCGGGACGGTCCTGGACGCCGTGCAGAACGCCTCGCGGTTCACCGACGCCACCCGGCAGCTGGAGCAGTACCGCCTCGGCCGCGTCCTGTTCGCCGGGGACGCCGCGCACATCCACCCGCCGCTCGGCGGTCAGGGCCTGAACCTCGGCATCCAGGACGCCTTCAACCTCGGCTGGAAGCTGGCCGCGACCGTGCAGGACCGCGCGCCCGAAGGCCTGCTGGACAGCTACCACGCCGAACGCCACCCGGTCGGCGCCGGGGTGCTGCACCACACGTCGGCGCAGCGCGTCCTGGCCGAGCCGAATCCGAGCCCTGATGTGGCCGCGCTGCGCGACATCTTCATCGACCTGCTGCGGCTGCCGGACACCAACCGGCATCTCGCGGGCCTGATGTCGGGGCTGTCGCTGCGCTACGAACTGCCCGGGGAGCATCGGCTGACGGGGGAGCGGATGGTCGATGCCGAGCTCAACACGGGCGCGGATTCCCTTCACCTGTCAGCACTTCAGCGCACGGGACACGCCATCGTGCTGGATCTGGCCGACGCCGTACCCGACGGGTTCTCCCTGCCGCCGAGGGTCGAGCTGGTGCGCGCCGCGAGTACCGAAGACCTTGGTGCCGCCGTCCTGCTGATCCGCCCCGACGGCTACGTGTCCTGGGCTACGGACGACACCGCGGACGTCGCTGACGCCTTGCGCGCCGCGATCGCCGGCAGCCTGGCGAAGGCGCCGCTGGCCGAAGGCGTCGCGCGGCACGGCTGAGCGACGAAATCTGGTTAAGCTTCTTGACTCGATCCCGGGTTCGCTTCTAGATTCCTCGATGCCTGATTCCGGTCGGTGTCTGGAGGATTCCGAAGTGCGACGTCCCACCCAACGGCGAGTCTGCCTCCTGGCGGCCGCGGCTCTGATCGGCGGCGCGGTCGCCGTGACGCCGATCGCTGCCCGCGCCAGTGCCAGTGCCAGCGCCGGCAGCCTGGCCGCCCAGTCCTCGGCGGCCCCGGTCGCAGAACACGACTATTCGCTGCCGACCGGCGACCACGTCCGGGTCACCGGCTCGGGGCCGGACGCGCGGGCCGATTTCCTTCCGGCGCCCGGCCATTCCGCGGCCGCCGTGACATCGAACGTCGACGGACGGATCGCGGTCGTCCCGGTGGCGCAGATCGGGAGGATCTCCTCGCTGGACGCCTTCGAGATGGGACCGGCGAGTCCGCACGCGGCGGCCGTCACGCCGTTCTATCCGATGACCTCGCTGCACATCACGGCCGTGGACCACGCCGGCAAGCCCGTCCCGGCCGCCGAGGTGATCGCGGTGAACACCGACGATCCCGCGAAGGCGAACTGGGACGGGATCATGAACGCCGGGGACGCGCGCATCGAGGTCCCGGCCGGTCACTACAGCGTGGCCGTCGCCGCCTTCGAGACCGATGCCGCCGACAACTCCACAGAGACGGACCTGCTGTCGGTCACGGACCTCACCGTGCCGTCCGCGGGTGCTGCCGTCTCCCTCGATGCCCGCACCGCGCAGCAGGTCGCGTTCACCACGCCGCAGCCGAGCACGTTCTCGGCCGCTGTCGCGGGCTGGGATCGGGGCACGGCTGCGCATCAGGACTTCCTGGACGTCGGGGCGCTGGCCGGGACGAAGTTCTACGTCGGCGGCGCGGCCAAGGCGAAGTACGGGGTGCTGAACTTCTCGGTGTTCGGCCGGCAGGTCTCCGGGTCCGGCAGCTATCTGCTGGCTTTCCCGAACGATAATCAGGTCCCTGCTTCGCAGACGTACGCCGCCGGTGCGCTGGCGACCGTGGACTCGACCTACGCCACGGATCTGCCGCAGCAGGACCTGACCATGAACGACTTGTGGAACCGGGTTGGCTCGTCGGGGCCGGCCTTCCCGGATCTGCCCGCCTTCACCGTGCACGCGCCGTCGCAGGGACGGCAGTACATATCCGCGGTCGCCGGGGCGTCCTACGAAGGCCTCATGCTGCCGGCCAGCGCCGACGGTTCGCTTGACGGCGAGCTGGAGCGGGACTTCGTCCCCGCTGCCGGTGCGCATCTGACAGTGACATGGCGCGGGACGGTCATCACGCCGGCGCCCTCGACGTACGACGGGCCCTGTTTCCTGTGCCGTGAGGGGAACACGCTCAACGGCGTCGACGAGATGGACACCGACGGCTCCGGGGATGTCGGGCAGTGGAGCGACGGGCCGACGACGATCACGCAGGACGGCAAGCAGATCTACAGCGGCGGCACGGAAGGGCAGCTGTTCACGCTGGCTCTGCCCGCCGCGAAGCACCACTACGTGTACTCGCTGGACACCACGCACGACAGCGGCACGACGGCGTTGTCGACGCACACGCAGATCTCCTGGGGCTTTGACTCGGCGCAGGCCGCTGCCTCGACGCCGGTGCCGATTCTCTATGCGCAGGCGCGGTTCGGCACCGACGGGCACGACTCGGTGCCGGTCGGGACGGGGACGGTCGACATCGCGTTCCGGCATCAGAGCGGTGTGGCCGCGAGTGCGGTGAAGAGCGCGAGCGTCTCGGTGTCCTACGACGACGGCAAGACCTGGCAGCCCACGACGAGCGCGCTCGGCGACGGGCGACAGGTGTCGGCGACGTGGGCGGTGCCGGCCGGGACGAAGGCCGGCTACCTGGCGCTGCGCATCAGCGCCGTCGATGCCGCCGGGAGCACGCTCGACGAGACCGTGCACCATGCCGCGCTGGTGAACGCGCCGGGCGGGATCGCGGTGAGCGGGTCCGGATCCGGGTCCGGTGCCGGCGGATCGGGTGGCGGAGCGGCCGGGGTGCACGCGGTCTGCCCGAGCGCCGCGTCCGGGCATGTGCGGTGCTTCGCGCTGGCGTCGGCGGTGAAGCCGTTGGCTCAGGGTGCTGCGTTGCCCGACGGGTTCGCTCGCGCGGCTCTGCTGTCGGCCTACAAGCTGCCGGCCACCGGCGGCGCGGGTCGGACGGTGGCGATCGTGGACGCGCACGACGACCCGCAGGCCGAGTCCGATCTCGCCGTCTATCGCAGCACGTACGGGCTGCCGGCGTGCACCACGGCGAACGGCTGCTTCAAGAAGGTCAACGAGCACGGCAAGACCTCGCCGCTGCCCGCGCACGACGCCGACGACGACTGGAACCCGGAGGTCTCGCTCGACCTGGACATGGTCTCGGCGGTGTGCCCGGCGTGCCACATCCTGCTGGTGGAGTCGGACACGACGGACTCCTCCTCGCTCGGCACCGCCGAGCAGACCGCGACGGGCTCGGGCGCCGTGGCCGTCTCCAACAGCTGGGGCGGCGACGAGAGCACCCCGGAGCAGGCCTGGAACTCCGCGTTCCAGCACCCGGGGGTCGCGGTGACGGTGTCCAGCGGCGACGCCGGCTTCATCGAGGGCGCCTGGCCGGCCTCCCTGAGCACGGTGATCGCCGTCGGCGGAACCAGCCTCGCCAAGTCCGCGACCGCCCCGCGCGGCTGGAGCGAGACGGCATGGAAGGGCGCGGGCTCGGGCTGCTCGGCCTACATCGCGAAGCCGGCCTGGCAGCACGACACGCACTGCCCCGACCGCACGGTCGCCGACGTCTCGGCGGTCGCGGACCCGGCGACCGGCCTTGCGGTATACGTCGAGGGCGGCTGGGGCGTCTTCGGCGGGACGAGCGCCTCCTCGCCGATCATCGCCGCGATGATCGCGCTGGCCGGCAACCCGGCGGCGATGACGAGCGCGCAGAACATCTATGCGCATGCCGCGGACTTCTTCGATGTCACCAGCGGGTCGAACGCCGACTGGGACTGCGGCGGCGACTACCTGTGCACCGCGGGGCCCGGGTACGACGGGCCGACCGGGGTGGGGACGCCCGATGGGCTGCGGGGGTTGTAGGGCCCTGATGTCCTGACGCGCTGAGGTCCTGAGGGCCCTGAGGTAGTGGCGGACCGCTCCGGGTTGTGGCTGACCCGGGGCGGTTTTGCCGGTGCCGAGCGGCATGCGGTCCCGGCGGTTTTGCGCGCGCTGGTTCACCCGATCTGCCAGGTCCGGCAGGCGGTGCGCGCGGGCAGGTTTCTCAGCTTCGGCCCCAGCCCCAGCCTTGTCCTCAGTCCGGCACCGGCTCGCCCGCCTCGGCGCGCCGCAGCCACTCGGCGGCCTGTCCGGCGTTGCGTCCGCCGACGCCGGCGCGTTCCATTTGCTCCACGGCTGTGCGCAGGTGGCCGATGGCGTCTTCGTAGCGTCCGGCGAGCATCTCGATCTGGCCGATGGCCAGGGTGCCGCCGGCGACCGAGCGCGGGTCGCCCCACTCCTCGCGGAGGCGCAGCGAGATGTGCAGGTTCTCCAGGGCGGTGTCGGCGTCGTGCTTCTCGGCGAAGTGGTAGAAGCCCAGGTGCCGGTAGCACTCCGAGCGCACGTAGGCGTCAGCATGCTGATCCGCGAGCGGCAGTGCCTCGCGGTAGTAGGGCATGGCCGTGTCCCAGTCGTGGAGCAGGACCTGGTGGACCAGTCCGATGCCGAACAGCGACTCGGCCGCCCCCGCCTGGTCGCCGATCTCCCTCTGGATCGCCAGTGCCCGGCGGAACAGGGCCTCCTCGGCTTCGGCGTTCGAGGTGTCGCGGTTGTTCTCCAACGCGCGGTAGTGCAGCACCATCGCGAGCTTGTCCAGCGCCGCCGCTTCGGCCCGCCGGTCGTCGTCGGTCACGGCCTGCTGCCGTGCCCGCTCCAGCGTCTCCTGAGCCTCGTCGAAGTCGCCGAGGGCGAAGGAGGCCGCCATCAGCGATTCGGTGCCGGCGGCGAGGAGTTTTTCTGCTGTCCCACTAGTCCCCATCGGCTCAGGCTATCGGAGGCGGGTTCTGGAGGGGGGACACAGTTTTTGGGGGCGCCTCTGGTTTATGTGTGGGTGGGTGTGGCTGGTTGCGGTTTGTTTGTGGGTTGACAGGCACAGGCGTTTCTTGACGGCTTCGCGCATGGTTGGCGGGATCCGTTGGTGGCGCGGGTCGGTGGTGGTGCTGGTTTCGTGGGGCGGTGGTGGTGTGGGTAGGTGGTTGGCTCTACTGCGACGGTCAAGAGCAAGAGCGACAGTCAAGAGCGCCTCCGGCGGCGCCTGCGCGGCGAGCGGCCTCGCTCCGGGGAGTGGGGGTCGCGCTGGCTGCCGGCGGACGCTGCTTGTGGTCGCCTTCGTC